>JBBRWF010000155.1:0-9044 GCA_038249405.1 Anaerolineales bacterium | reverse complement strand
GGGCTACCGGCTGACCACCAGCCACCTGACCTTTTTTGGTGTTTGCCCTGCCTGCCAGGCAGGGTAACAAGGAGACAAAATGCACTATTCACCTACCCCCATGCACATTCCGGATGGCTTTTTGACACTGGCGGTTTCGTTGATCTGTTGGGCTGTCACGATCAGTTTACTGGCGATCGCCATTCGAAAAACCAACAAAGAGCTCGGTGAAAAACAGGTGCCCCTAATGGGCATCATGGCTGCCTTTATTTTTGCGGCTCAAATGATCAATTTTCCGGTGGCAGGCGGCACTTCCGGTCACCTGTTGGGCGGCGCGCTGGCTGCCATCGTGCTGGGTCCCTGGGCAGCCATGCTGGTCATGACATCCGTCATCGCGGTGCAGGGACTCCTGTTTCAGGACGGCGGCTTGATCGTCATGGGCGCGAACATCCTGAATATGGGATTGCTGACCACCGTGGTTGGGTATGGGCTGTACCGCATAGTCAGCAAAAAGAGTATTACCACGCGCCTGGTTATTTCGGGGATGGCGGCCTGGCTTTCGGTCATGACTGGCGCCCTGGCAACTGCGGTTCAGCTCTGGCTGAGCGGCACCGCCCAAATCAACATCGTTGTACCTGCCATGCTGGGTGTACACGCCCTGATCGGTCTCGGAGAAGCGCTGATAACAGTCGCCGCCCTGGGCTTCATTTTCCGCACCCGCCCTGATCTATTAGGAGATGGATCTGCCTCAGCCCAGAGCGGTCGGGGCTGGGTTTTTGCCGGGCTTTTGATTACGCTGGTGGTCGTGCTGCTCTCACCACTGGCATCCTCCAGCCCGGACGGTCTGGAACGCGTGGCAGAAGATATGGGCTTTCTGAATAACAGCCAGGCAGCGCCCTTCCACATTATTCCAGACTATACCATTCCATTTCTGGGCGCCACACCGCTTTCCACCATCCTGGCGGGGGGGCTGGGTGTTATGGTTGTTCTGGGCGTTGCCTTCCTGGTTGGGCGCAGCCTGCGCATAGGGAATCAATAAACAGCAATGCATGATAATGTTTTCGACAGGTATCATTTCAAGCAAAGCCTGATCCACCGGCTGGATCCGCGCGTCAAGCTGGTGGTGACAGTGGTCTTTATTCTGTCCAACGCTTTGCTGCCAGACGGCGCGTGGCTGGCCTTTGCCTTCTGCTGGCTGTTGATCCTTGCCTGCAATCAACTTGCCAAATTGGGGCTGGGTTACAGCTTGAAGCGTTCTTTTGTGGCATTGCCTTTCGCACTGGCAGCCATCACAGCCATCTTTTCCATCCCAGGCAAATCACTGGGTGAGTGGCATTTTCTGTGGCTGACCCTGGTTCCCACGGATGCAGGCGTGCTGCGCTTTGTCAGCATCCTGGTGCGTTCCTGGCTTTCCATTCAAATGGCAATCTTGCTGGTGGCCACCACGCAGTTTCCTGACCTGCTGCATGCCTTTGAGCACCTGCGTGTGCCGCGCATTTTGACCACCATTATTGCGTTTCTCTATCGTTACATGTTCGTGCTAACGGATGAGGTTTTCCGTTTGCTGCGCGCGCGTGAAGCGCGCAGCGCGGGCTTGCCCGGCCAGAAACAGGGCGGCAGCATCGCCTGGCGCGCCAGGGTGACCGGCAACATGGTTGGCCAGCTTTTTCTGCGCAGCTACGAACGCTCGGATCGTATTTACAACGCCATGCTCTCGCGCGGTTACAGCGGCGAACTACGCACGCTGCACGCACATAACATGATAAGAAGCGATTGGCTGGTTTTGAACGCAACCTTTGGCGCGTTGGTACTTATTCAACTCATCGGATGGATTCGCTAATGACCCCGGTTAATCACCAACCTAAATTTGAATATCAATACCCTGAATGCCAGGGAGACGTGCTTATAGTCGATTCTTTGCATTTCTCTTACCCGGATGGGCACGAAGCCTTGCGCGGTGTATCCCTGCATCTTTGCCAGGGCGACAAAGTGGCACTGGTTGGTCCCAACGGGGCCGGGAAAAGCACCCTGATGCTGCATTTAAACGGCATCCTGACCGGAAAAGGCGAAGTGACAGTTGCCGGATTGCCTTTTAATAAAAAGAACCTGCCCCTGATCCGGGCCGCGGTCGGGCTGGTTTTTCAGAACCCGGATGACCAATTGTTCTCGCCCACCGTCTTTGAAGATGTGGCCTTCGGCCCGCTGCATATGGGGCTTCCGGAAAACGAAGTCCACAGCCGGGTAGCTGAAGCGCTGGATGCGGTGCGCATGAGTTCGTTTGCTGAGCGGCTTTCCCACCACCTGAGCGTTGGCGAAAAGAAGCGCATAGCGATTGCCACGGTGCTTTCGATGCGCCCGCAGTTACTAATACTGGATGAGCCTTCCGCGGGTCTTGACCCGCGCGCGCGGCGCACGCTGATCAACCTGCTGAGAGAACTACCAATTACCATGCTGGTCTCCTCTCACGATCTGGCGATGGTAAAGGAATTATTTCCGCGCACAATCGTGATGGACAACGGCGAGATCTTGGCAGATGCGCTGACGATGGAGATCCTGTCGGATAACAGCCTGCTGGAAGCGCATGGGTTGGAAATGCCGTAAGAAGGCGGTTCAGGTAAACAAAGGCCGCGGAAATGACTCACCGAAGTATAATTCTTAGTAGAGGTGAATTATGGCACTCCGTTCTATAGAAGTTACCGTTGAAAAGGATGGCACAGTGCGCCTTCACAAAAAGGTGAGGCTGTCTGCCTCGCGCCGTGCGATTCTGACCATTCTTGATGAACCTGCCCCTATAGCAGAAACAGCTTTACTCAGTGAAGCGGCGCTGGCAGAAGATTGGAATCGCCCTGAAGAGGATGAAGCATGGGCATACCTGCAGCCGGGCAAGTAGTCCTGTTGCCATTTCCATTTTCGGATTTATCCCGAACGAAAATGCGTCTGGCAGTTATTATGGCAGACGCCGGGCGGGACGATTGGATTCTTTGCCAGGTAACCAGCAATCCTTTCGGAGACCCGCTGGCAATTAAATTGGCTGCCGCTGACTTTCGCCAGGGCGGTTTGCATGTTACAAGTTTTGCCCGTCCCGGAAAGCTGTTTACAGCCAACCAGAGTTTGATATCCGATACAGTTGGGCAATTATCAGGAAACAACCAATCGGCTTCTGGAAGCAGTTATCCATCTCTTTCAAGAAAACCTGGCCAAATAGGAACAACTCGCTGCCTGTTGCTG
Source organism: Anaerolineales bacterium (assembly GCA_038249405.1). GTDB lineage: Bacteria > Chloroflexota > Anaerolineae > Anaerolineales > Villigracilaceae > UBA5195. The sequence goes on along the minus strand of JBBRWF010000155.1, from coordinate 5,837 downwards.
TGAGATGTAAATCTTTTTACTTGTGTTTATAAAGAATAGACCTGCTGGCCGTTTTGTGCTATCACACAAAACATTGCCAGCAGGTCTATTCTTTGTTTCAAACCCCGCCTGCAATTCAGGATGGGGCATTGTTTTTACACTATGCTCATCTTCAGCCTACAGACCGGCAGCCAGCTTCAGCGCCGCAGCCTTCTCGGTATTTTCCCAGGGGAACTGGACATCGTCGCGGCCAAAGTGACCGTAGGCGGCGGTCTTGCGATAGATCGGGCGGCGCAGGTCCAGGTCGCGGATGATGGCACCCGGGCGCAGATCGAAGAACTTGTTAATCAGTGCAACAATTTCATCATCAGCAATTTTGCCCGTGCCGAAGGTTTCAACATTGATGGAAAGTGGGTGGGCCACACCGATGGCATAGGCCACCTGGAGTTCGCAGCGGTCGGCCAACCCGGCAGCCACCACATTCTTGGCCACCCAGCGGGCAGCGTATGCAGCAGAGCGGTCCACTTTTGTGGGGTCCTTGCCAGAGAAAGCGCCGCCGCCATGCCGGCCCATGCCGCCATAAGTATCGACGATGATCTTGCGCCCGGTGAGGCCGGCATCGCCCATTGGGCCGCCAATCACAAAGCGCCCGGTGGGGTTGATATAGACATTCAATTTTTCATCCACCATATGATTGGGCAGGATGGGGTAAATGACGTGCTCGCTGATCGCTTCTACGATTTCAGCGTGCGAGATTTCCGGGGCGTGCTGGGTGGAGATGAGCACGGTATCAATGCGCCTGGGCTTTCCATAAGCGTATTCGACCGTCACCTGACTCTTGCCATCGGGGCGCAGCCAGGGCAGGGTGCCGTCTTTACGCAGTTCGCTCAAGCGGCGTGCCAGCTTGTGCGCCATGTAAATGGGCATGGGCATGAGTGTATCGGTCTCGTTGCAGGCATAGCCAAACATCATGCCCTGGTCGCCAGCACCAACATGTTCAATATCCTTGTCGGTCATTTCGCCGCTTTTGTCTTCCATGGCATGGTCGACACCCAGGGCGATATCAGCGCTCTGGCTGGCAATCGCAGAGAGAACGGCGCACGTATTTCCGTCAAAGCCCTTCTCGCTGCTGTCATAGCCAATTTCCTTGACAACCTTGCGCACCAGATCATCAAAATTGACAAATGCATTGGTGGTGATTTCGCCCAGCACAACGATAAACCCGGTCTTGGTGGCGGTTTCGCAAGCTACGCGCGAATACGGATCCTGCGCCAGGCAAGCATCCAGCACTGCATCTGAAACCTGATCGCAAATTTTATCAGGATGACCTTCGGTCACGGATTCGGATGTAAACAATAATTTGGGGGAATTCATAAAGGTGTTGCTCATTGAGGTTGCTCTCCTATAATAAAAAAGCCCCTTCCGGTCAATCTGAAAGGGCAATTTGCACTAAGGCCAGGCTGCCCTCTCATCTCCCAGGTACTTTCTGTCGGAATTGGCACCGCGTAATCAATCGTGTGGTCTAGGACCTGGAAAAATTACCGGTTGTCGAGGCATCGCAGGGCCGTTCCCTCCGCCTCTCTGGATAAGAGTGCCATTATTGGGGCTATTGAATTGTGACGGGATATTACCACAGGTCAGGGGGGGAGTCAATTCGTATATTTGGGGGCCAACACTCTCACAGAGGCCACAATGTCAATTTTTTAATCTTGACGACAATAGGCCAGACATGCTACACTAAAATACCGTTAAGTATTTCCTTAATGGTAAAACTTATGGACAAAATCGAACCGTTGCGCACATTTGAACAGATCAAAATCCTGGCGGATGCAAACCGTATGGCTATTTTGCGGTTTCTGATGGCTGGCCCGGCAACGCTAACCCAATTGGGAATCAGCATGCACGAACATCCGGCCTGGGTGCGGCACCATGTAAAAATTCTCGAAGCGACCAAACTTATCGAAATCAGCGAGGTGCGCATCACTGCCGGAGTGACCGAGAAATTCTACAAGGCTAAAGCATCAGCCTTGCTTTTACAGGAATTGATTCTGCCGCAGAGCCAGAAACCTGTCATTATTTTCTCTGGCAGCCACGATACCGGGCTTGACCACATCGCCGAGCAGCTTTCCAGACATGTATCCATCCTTAGTCTGCCCGTGGGTTCACTGGATGGACTGGTAAACCTGCGCCAGGGATTGTGTCACGTTGCTGGTGCGCACCTGTTGGACGTGAATGGTGAATATAACGCACCCTTCGTTCGACATCTGTTCCCGGACCGGCTGGTTTCAATGGTGACTCTGGCACACCGCATGCAGGGGCTGATCGTTGCGCCAGGCAATCCCAAAGGCATCAAATCGCTTGCTGATCTGGCCCGGATAGATGTGGTTTTTGTCAACCGCAACCCGGGCTCGGGCACACGGCTGTGGTTGGACAAAGAACTGCGGAGAATCAACCTGCCAAGTGACAATATCCGGGGCTATCAGAACATTGTACAGACCCACAGCCTGGCTGCGCAAAGCGTTTTGAACGGCCAGGCTGATGTGGTAATTGGCATTCAGGCGGCAGCCTGGGAAGCACAGCTCGATTTTATAGAATTATTCGAAGAACGATACGATTTGATCATTCCCGCCGAACAGGCTCAGTTGGTCAATCCGCTGCTCGATCATTTGCAGACAGGTTCTTTTCGCAGGCAACTGAACTCTCTGACCGGTTACAACACCGCGCACAGCGGTGAACAGATTTCTTTATTGGAGAATCATGCTTAAACTCACCCCCGGTAATATGCTTTTTAGCCTGTTCCTGGTTCTGGCTGTGGCGCTTTCGGCTTGCGCACCCGCCGCCACACCGGAACCCAGCGCCGAACCGACCGCTGTGCCTGCCACTGCCACACCTTCTGGCCCGGCCAACCCCGACCTGATCCTGGCAACCACCACATCCACCCAGGATTCTGGCTTGCTGGATGTGCTGATCCCGTTGTTTGAAACACAGACCGGTTACAAGGTAAAGACTGTGGCAGTGGGTTCAGGTGCAGCCATTCAAATGGGTCAGGAAGGCAATGCTGACGTGCTGCTTGTGCACTCACCCACCGCTGAAAAGCTATTCATGGCCGATGGTTGGGGCAAGGATCGCACACTGATCATGCATAACGATTTCATCATCGTTGGCCCTGCATCCGACCCCGCCCAGATCAAGAGTCTGGGGCCGGAAGATGCCTTCACCGCAATTGCCAAAGCTGGCGATGCCGACCCAACCAAGGTGCTGTTCATTGCGCGTGCCGACAAATCTGGCACAAGCACCAAAGAACTTGATTTCTGGAAAAAGGCCAGCCTGGATCCGGCGGGCACCAAACCTGCCTGGTATGTAGAAACCGGGCAAGGTATGGGTGCAACGCTGACGATCGCATCCGAAAAGGGCGGCTACACACTGACTGACCGGGCCACCTTCCTGGCAAACAAAGACAAGCTGCAGCTGGAAATCCTGCTGGAAAGCGACAACGCGTTGCTGAATATCTACCATGTAATGACCGTCGACACGGCCAAATGGCCCAAGGTCAATTACGAAGGCGCCGCAGCCTTTATGAAATTCATGACCGACCCGGCCACCCAGGAAGTCATTGCCAAATTTGGTGTGGAGAAATACGGCCATGCACTGTTCACCCCGGATGCCACCAAGACCGATGCCGACCTTGGTTTGCAGTAATCCGGTAAAATAAGGCTCGACCCTCACCTGTACACCAGGGGCGGGGTAAATATCCAGACAGGATATTGCCCCGCCCCTTTCATTCACAAAGCGAAATTATGTTCTCTTTCTTACAAACACTTTTTAGCGATCCAGATGTCTGGGCGGTCACCCTGCTTTCATTGAAAGTCTCAGGGTTGGCAACTTTGATCAGCCTGGTGATTGGTCTGCCGTTTGGCACCCTGTTGGCGCTCTCCAAATTTCCAGGGCGGTCATTTTTAATGACCGTAGTCAACACTGGTATGGCGCTGCCGCCAGTAGTAGTTGGCCTGGCAGTGGCGATGACTCTCTGGCGCTCTGGCCCACTTGGTGATTTTCATTTTATTTACACCCCGGTTGCCATCATCATTGCACAGACCATCATCGCTGCGCCAGTCGTGACCGGCCTGACCGCAGCGGCCTTGCAACAGCTTGATCCGCGTTTACAGTTGCAATTGCTGGGACTGGGCGCGTCCAGAGCGCAAATGATTGTCACACTGTGGCGGGAAGCGCGCCTGCCTTTATTGGCAGCCCTGATGGCGGGTTTTGGCTCGGTGATTTCAGAACTGGGCGCATCCATGATGGTGGGCGGTAATATAAGGGGGCAAACGCGCGTGCTGACGACCGCCATCGTGCTTGAAACCAATAAGGGCGATTTTCAACGCGCCATGATACTGGGTGCATTTTTGCTGATCATCACTTTTCTGATCAATTATGCCCTGACCTGGATTCAGCAAAGAGGAGCAAGACAGCGATGAGTGCCCTTCTCGAAATTCGTGATTTGACAGTACGGCGGGATAAACGCCAGGTACTGGCCATTAATGCATTGACGGTAGAGAAGGGTGAGATTCTGGCGGTTATCGGACCAAACGGCACCGGCAAAAGCAGCCTGCTGTTGACCCTGGCACGCCTGCTCCAACCTGAAAAAGGTGAAATTCTGTGGCAAGGGCGGCCCTTCAAGGACTATCAGGCCCTGGCTTATCGCCGTCACATTGCCCTGGTACTGCAAGAACCTCTTCTGCTGGATGTTACTGTATTTGAAAATGTTGCCATTGGACTGCGCTACCGGGGAATATCTTCGTTGGAGATCAAAGAGAGCGTAAATTATTGGCTGACACGCATGGGCATCGATGCGTTGAGCAATCGTTCGGGGTCGCAACTCTCGGGTGGTGAGGCACAGCGCGCCAGCCTTGCGCGAGCTTTTGTGTTGAACCCCGAATTGCTTTTTCTGGATGAACCTTTCAGTGCGTTGGACGCCCCCACGCGCTTACGCCTGATGGATGATCTAAAATCCATCCTGACCGAAACGGGTACAACTGCCATACTGATCACGCATGACTTGAAGGAGGCCGGAAAACTAGCCAGCCGGGTGGCAGTCATGCTCGACGGGCAAATTGTGCAGATCGGCACGCCGCAGGATGTATTCGCCAACCCTGCCAGCCCGGAAGTAGCGACTTTTTTGGGCCTTTAGCGCAGAACAAGGCTGTTTTTGCCTGAGGGTTTGAGAAAACCGCTCGAAACGTTAATTACAGTACACCCCGCGAAAACTGGCGGGGTGTACTGTTTGACTCACAATAAGGAGAGTTTTTTCGAAAGCAGCAATAAGCTGCCCTGAAACTAGATGGGTTCGTGGTTTGGATTGGTGCCGCACCAGACACAGGTAGGCTTGTCAAACATATTGCATTCTTTGGCATTCGAGCAGCGGCGGGCGTTTACACGCGGCGCATCCGGCAGAAAATCGATCGGATAGATAAACTCAGTTTCAAAAGCCACCTCGTGACCAACATGATCACAATAATGAATTTTGATGACTTCCCATTTTTTATCGGCCATAAGGCACCTCCACTTTACTTTTCAAGTTTACGTTAATTAAGATAGGCATACCAGTGACAGGCGTCATGTTAGCGGGTGACAAAGGTACCATTTTGGATGACAAATATCCTATTCGGCCTAGTTTTTAACGGATCTTCTCAAGACGATAGATCGCTCCATTATAGTCAGCCACGTATAATTCTCCGGCATCATCCGTTCCAAAAGTACTGATCTTGAAACCGGTCTGGAATAATACGGGATAATTTCCAGCAGGTGGTGAGAGCAGGCCCCAGATGGCACCGGAACAGTAATCGCCATAGAAATACACG
>JBBRWF010000154.1:0-9077 GCA_038249405.1 Anaerolineales bacterium | reverse complement strand
TCAATACCTTCGCCAATTACTGACTTGGGATCGGCAGGGAAGCCGGGTGAATAGCGCCCAAACGGGCAATTTGTAGAAAGATGTCAGCTAATAAAATGGCATCAGGTTTTTCCGGAAGCATTTTTATTGTTTCACTGACGTATCGGTAACCACGATAGTGTGATTTCAAGTCTAAAACGCTGTAATCCGGATTCTGTTGTCGTAATGGCTGCATCAATGCATAACTGAAGTTAGTCATAAAAAACGACAGGTTGACAGCATTGGTGACTGCGGTTTCCGTGATATTCATGAAATCTTCCAAGCCCCAGTGCTGCTTGGCATCGCGGAAATTGAACTCGATTTGGAAACGAAGGCTATAGAACTTGATGATTTTATTGTAAGCCTGCGGCAAATCTGTGCTGAATAAAATCACGTGTGCTTGCGCTTGTGTCGCCAGATTGGTCTTGAGAATAACGACCACATTCAAGGCAAAAGCGAATTCCTTGTTGTAGAACTTGCCCTGGTAAATATCTTTGCGAATATTGTCTTCGATAGATGTCTCTTTGAAGTATTTTGCATCCATCTTATGAAAATCGATTCTGTCACCATACTTTGGCTTTCGGCCTCGACCACTGTGTTCGCCTTCAAAAACTCTATAAAGCGCTGCATCGGAACGAAGTTTAGAAACCAAATGCAATTTCTCGCCGCGGACCATGAAAGCGCTTGGATAATTGCCGAAATGTCCATCCATGACCACATAGACCAAGGTTAAGGTTGCCCCAACCGTCTCAATAAGTTCTTTCAATGTTTTTTGGATGCGCTGTAGCTCCGGGTTGAGCACCAATTCTTGTTTCGTTTTGTTCTTGCTGCCCTTTGGACGTCCAGGCTTTTTCTTTTCGCCGAGTTTCTTCACCTTTTTTGCTTCCGCTTTGGCTTTGCTTGCAGCTTTTTCTTCTACGCTTTTCACAATCTGAGTGGTGTGCATAGGATACGAATGCTCTTCGCGAACATTGACCAGCGAGAAGGTAAAAAACGAAAGACCAGAAATAACCTGTTGTTGGATGCCCGAGAAGAAACGATCCAGCCCGTATGTTTTCTTACCTGCTTTGCTGTCTACGACTTCATCTCCGGCAATGATGTACTCATCTTCCGTTTTCAAAAGGCATTTCAAGAAAAGTAACCAATGGATAGCTTTCCACGGGAGTACTCTATGATAAAAACGCTGGATGCTTCGGTAGCTGCCGCCTTTTTCGGTCCAACGCGAAAGGCCCAACATGGTTATTCGTCCTTGGGCAACCAACATCCCGAAAATGGCATGACTCATCTGACGAAAAGTCGTTTTCTCTAAAAGAGGTGCAATGTTTTGTAAAAGTGCTAAAATCTCTGTCATGGGCTTTTTGTGGGTGAGTTTTTGTCCGGAAGACTTTAACTCTACTGCAAAAAACCCTATTTTATTTGACTAATTTTGGCGAAGGTATTGCTTTATAAGCGAATTGTTTCGTGATATCCCTAGCGCGAAAAGTTAGAAACTTACCATTATGGGAGAATGCCTTTAATGAGGTTAGTCACTTACTCACAACCGGAAAGTTCAGAACGGCCACGACCTGGCGCTGAAATTGGAAACTTCATCGTAGACTTACAAAACGCAGCTGGTTGGGCTCAACAGAACTGCGCCTTGCCTGTTTATCCTGTGCCGGATTCGATCCTGGGCTTGATTCAGACCGGGAAAGAAGCAAGTAAGTACATCCACCTGGTACTGGCAGAAGTAACCCAAGAAGGTTGTTTCAAACAAAGCCCAGCGCTAGCATTACAGTGCGATTCAGTCCGGATTCATTCGCCCATCCAACTGTGTCTTTGCGCGATGCATATGCCTTTGAGCAGCATTGAAAAAAAGCAAGGGAAAACTCGGACGGCCTGTACCTGGCCAGTGGTACCAACATCCTGCTTTTTATTATACAAACGCAAACACCATTATCGGACATGACTCTACACTGCAAATTCCCAATTATACACAGGCGCTGGACTTCGAGCTAGAGATAGCCGCAGTCATCGGCCAGCCAGGGAAGAATTTACAAGCTGATGAGGTTGCCGACCACATCTTTGGGTTACCATCTTCAACGACTGGTCTGCCCGTGATGTGCAGTTGGCCGAGACGAAAATTGGACTGGGTCCCGCAAAAGGCAAGGATTTTGCATCTTCGCTGGGGCCTTGCATCCTGACCATTGACGAACTCTCCGAACGTGCCATAGGCCGCCCGGGAGTTTTTGATCTAAAAATGACCGCGAGGATCAACGGTCAGGTTAAATCACAGGCCAGCTTCAGTGATATTTATTGGTCCTTTGGCCAGATCATCGCCCATGTTTCTGGCGAAACACCCATTTTAACCGGTGAAGTGATTGGATCAGGTACGACTGGCACTGCCTGCCTGCTGGAATTGACCAAAGACGATGGGCCCTGGCTGAAGAGTGGGGATATCGTGGAATTGGAAATAGAGCGCATTGGGTTGCTGAGGACCACAATACAGTCACACCATCAGCGCTCACAAGCCAGTGAAAAGCTCCACACAGCACGGAACTTTTCACTCGTTTGTGCTCATCAATCCAGCCATAAATCAGTGCCATTTTACCTCTCACTGTACCAATGCTTGGTGTTGATGATAATCCATATCCATCTGTTTCATCAGGCAATTTGCCTTTCGACTATAATGATGCCAACTTAGACATCGCGGGCTAAATCAACGCCAATTCTTCTAAAATCAACACTGCAGCGCCTATAAAGTTCAATCCCAGCCTGACCGATCTCGATGCACTGATCTCATTCATTTATGTAAATCTCAAATAGAGGTTGTATGAACCGTAAAAGCGTTCTGGACAAAATCAAAGAAAAAAAATTCAAAAAACTATGTGAAAACATTGTTGCCGATATGAAACGTCTGGATGTGCCGGGTGTAGCAGTTGGCATATGGTACAACGGTGAAGAGTTCAGTGCGGGGCTGGGAATTACCAGTGTAGAAAATCCCTTGCCAATCACCCCAGAAACACTTTTTCAAATCGGCTCAATAAGCAAAACGTTCACCGGCACGCTTCTGATGCAACAGATTGAAAAAGGGCGTCTGAACCTGGACACACCAATACGCACATATCTCCCCAAACTAAAGCTCAGCGACGCATTGGTGGCAGAGAAGGTCACAACACGCCATTTACTTAACCATACTGGCGGCTGGATTGGCGATTATTTTAATGATTTTGGCACTGGCAATGATGCGCTCGCAAAAATGGTCAAGAGTATCTCAGATCTACCGCAAATCACCCCACTCGGAGAAGTCTGGTCTTATAACAACACCGGGTTTAATATCGCCGGTCGCCTGGTAGAGGTACTTAACCACAAACCCTATGAAAAAGCCGCTCACAAACAGCTGATTGATCCGTTGGGACTGCGCCAGACCTTTTTCTATCCTGACGACAGGATACTGACCAATCGTTTTGTTGCCGGCCATTCGCGGCAGGATGGAAAAACCCGGGTAGCGCTGCCCTGGGCGGTTGGTCGTGCCATAAACCCGGTTGGTGGAGTGGTCAGTACAGTGGTGGACTTGCTCAAATATGCTCGCTTCCACATGGGCACCGGAAGAAATTCAGAAGAGCAGCAGATTCTTGCACGCGAAAGCCTGGAAGCCATGCGCTTCCCACAGGCAGAAGCCGGAGGACGCGGAAAGATATGCATCACCTGGTTTATGCGCCAGGCTGGCGAGCTGACCGTATTTGGTCACGGGGGAGCAACCCACGGGCAACAGGCAAGTCTCCAAATTATCCCCGAAAAAGATTTTGCGCTCGCTATCCTGACCAACAGCGACAGCGGTGGCACTATTACCGATCATACATTTCGTTGGGCGCTGGAAATCTATTTCAATGCCGCCTTACCCGCTCCCATCGCAAAACCAAAGACTGATGCTGAGTTGTTGGAATATGCAGGCATGTATGATCTGCCTCTTTCAGCTTTCAATCTTGAAGTTAAGGATGGTTATCTGCTTTGCCAGGAAATTCCTCGTGGCGGCTTCCCTACACCCCAAACACCACCTGGACCTGCTGATCCTCCTGTGCGACTTGGGTTTTATGACCAGGACCGTGTGGTTATTCTGGACGAACCAGGGCAGGGTTCGTTGGGAGAATTTCTGAGGGATACTGATGGCCGCCTGAAATTATTCCGACTCGGCGGGCGAGTTCACCCAAAGATAAAATAACAGACGCTTTTGGCGCTATAATTCTATAAAGAACGATTTTTGCATTTCCAGGAGATTCTTATGCACAGTGAAAAGAAAGACTCGGAAACCGCTTCGCAAGACAACACACCTGAAAATGTATCGACACCAGCAGACTTGCCTGAATTTCCAGAAGCGAGCCAGGTTTTACCACAAGAAAAACCCATCAAATCCAATTATTCCCCTGTGTCTGAGAGCAACGCTCCCCAGGTTGCTGGAGCGCCGCGCTCTTCGGGAGCAAAAAGCCTGTGGGCTTTCATGGTTTTTCTCTTTAAACTGGTGATTTTCCTGTTAGTACTGGCCGCGATTAGCACCGGGGTATATTTTGGCTGGCCCATTGTTTACAATCAATATATTTTGCCTGTACAAAATAACACTACTCAGGTGACCATCCTTAATTCACGGCAGCAAGCTAGTCAGGAACAGCTAGGTGTACTGCAAACCCAAATTCCCGCAATTGTAACCTCACAAGCAAAGCAAGACGCTGCGCTTACAGCCATCAGCCCTCACATGGAAGCGCTTTCAAGCTCCATCGAAACCCATACTCGTGCTATTGCCGAGTTGGAAAATAAACAAGCCAACCTGCAAATCGGAAACAACACAATAAAAGCCGAAAGTAACCGCCAGATAGAATTGTTAAAAAGCATGGAACTACTTTCCCGTGCCCGACTGTTTCTGTACCAGAGCAATTTCGGTCTGGCAAAGCAGGATGTACAGGCAGCACACGATCTTTTGGCTAAACTCGGTGATTCATCCGCTGAACCATCAAATAAAAGCCTGGAAGAAGTGGTGCAGCGTCTTGACCTGACGCTTTCGCGTTTGCCCGAATTTCCTGTCGCCGCAAGCGATGATCTGGATATCGCCTGGCAAATCCTTTTACTGGGAAAATCAATGCCGATTCCCAGTCCTTCGCCCATGCTGACAGTAGAGAATTCAACGCCTACCCACACACCAACTGCAATGATCGAGACTCCACCTTCCACACCCAACCCAACAGCAACCCCTTAATGTACACCAATTTCGCTCACACGCAGCCACAAATGCAACAAAACTCTTCAAAAAAAACGGAACTTTCCTCCCCCTTCAGCTTTTCGCAATCTTCCCTTCAAGATTACGTGGATTGCGCGCGTCGCTTTCAACTTCTATACATTGAACAGCTCAAATGGCCCGCGGTTGAAACCATGCCGGTATTGGAAAATGAGCGTAGACAGTTGGAGGGCCAACAATTCCACCGCATGGTACAGCAGCATCTGGTTGGGCTACCCGCTAATAAATTAGAACGCATGGCAAATACTGAGACACTCGCCCGCTGGTGGCAGCATTTCCTGGATTTCAGGAACCAGGAAGATTTCGGTATTATTCACCCAGAATTGACTATTTCTGCGCCAGTTGGAAAGCACCGCTTAATGGCGAAGTATGACTTAATAAGTGTAAAAGACAACCATACGATTATTTACGATTGGAAAACCTATCAGAAGCGCCCAGAAAACACTGATATGGACAGAAGATTGCAGACCAGGGTTTATCCGGCGTTGCTCGTTTTAGCCGGATCTCATATCAACAATGGGAATGGTTTCACTGCCGACCAGGTGGAAATGCAATATTGGTATGCAGAGTTTCCCAATGAACCATATCAGCTATCCTATTCCGGCACAATCCACAAACACGATCTACTGTATATTAACAGTCTTATTGACGAGATTTCTGCCAAACAGAGTTACCCACCCACTGATAATGAAAAAAAATGCGCCTTTTGTGTCTACCGTTCTTTTTGCGAACGCGGAGTATTCGCCGGGGAAGCTGAAAGCATGGAAATCGAAGGGAAGCAAATAGGAGTAGACCTTGAACAAATTCAGGAAATCGAGTTTTAACGAAACCCCGAAAGCCAACAAGCATGAGTAAATGGATCGACCCTGTTGTCAACCTTGCAAGCAAATCTCCCTTACCTGGGTTACATAACATAGTAGCAAAGGCTCTTTTACAAAAAGGGCTGACGACTAAAGATGCAGCGCGCGCCTTTCTTGATCCCAATATATACTTACCAAGTCCTGCACAAGATCTTCCCGGCCTCGCCACCGCTGCAGACCGCATTCTTCACAGTTTGCGCGCCAGCGAACCTATTTGTGTGTGGGGTGACTTTGATGTAGATGGGCAAACGTCCACCACTGTTCTAGTGCAAACCCTACGCGCCCTTGGCGCAGACGTGCGCTATCACATTCCAGTTCGTAAAAACGAATCCCACGGGGTAAACAAAGCCAACCTCGAACCGATCATCAACAATGGTGCTAGACTCATCATCACTTGTGACACAGGCATTGGCGCGAATGAGCCGGTCGAATACGCCCGTTCGCGCGGCGTGGATTTTGTCATCACCGATCATCACGATCTTCCTGCTGAACTACCAAATGCCATATCAGTGGTCAACCCCAAATTGCTGCCTTCCAGCCATCCACTTGCCACGCTTGCAGGTGTGGGTGTGGCCTATAAATTGGCCGAAGAGCTGATTGAACAAGCGCAGCCAGACAACTTTCTTGCGTCATCCCTGCTTGACTTGACTGCCATGGGGCAGGTCGCTGACCTGGCACTTTTGCGCGGAGATTCGCGCTACCTTGTGCAAAAAGGGCTGGTCGCTTTGCGGAACACTCAACGACTGGGCCTACGCACCCTGTTAGAGTTGGCTGAGGTCACTCCGGCGCATCTCACCGAAGAACATATCGGTTTTATGCTTGGCCCGCGTCTGAACGCCCTGGGGCGGCTGGGCGATGCCAACCCGATCGTTGAATTTTTAACCACCAGCGACCCAGTACGCGTACACGTGTTGGCCACTCAACTTGAGGGTCTGAATACCCAGCGTAAACTGCTTTGTGATCAGGTATACCGCGCCGCAGAGGCGCAACTACGCGAAAAACCGGAACTGTTAATCCAGCCAGTAATTGTGCTATCGCACCCCTTATGGCCAGGCGGAGTGGTTGGCATTGTAGCAAGCCAGCTTGTCGAACGCTACCATAAACCAGCCATCTTACTCACTGCTCCCAATGGCGAAGCAGCGCGCGGATCTGCACGCTCAATACCAGGATTAAATATCACTGAAGCAATTTCTGCGCAGGAAGATATTTTGCTTGGGTTTGGCGGGCACCCCATGGCTGCCGGGCTTGCGCTGGTTGCTGAAAAACTTCCGGAATTCCGACACAGGCTGTGGGAAACGGTTAATAAAATGCTGGGCGATCGCATCCTGGATGAAACTACTTTCAAGATTGATGCCTGGATGAATCTTAGTGAAGCCAACCTTGATCTTGCAGAACAGCTTGAAAGTCTTTCCCCATTTGGACCTGGGAATGAAAAACCTATCCTTGCCAGTCGAGGCTTGCATCTCAAATCTTCCACCAGCGTGGGCAAAAACAAGGAACACCTTAAACTTACTATTCAAGACGATCAGAAAGTTCTACAGCAAGTTCTGTGGTGGAATGGCGGCCTGGATGAGTTACCCTCTGGTAAGTTTGACCTGGCTTACACTTTACGTGCCACCAACTGGCGTGGAGAGCGACAGGCGCAGCTTGAGTTTGTAGATTTTCGCGTGGTCGAAACTGAAAAGCTGGTCATCAAGACAAAACCATTGGAAATCCTTGATCTGCGCACTTGCGAAGATCCTGTTAAACGTTTAAGAATCGAAGCGCGACAAGCAGATTGCCAGTGTTGGGCCGAGGGTATAGAGAAAAAGCGCGTTGACGGCAAAGACCGCAATGAACTCATTCCCTCTTCAACACTCATTCTATGGAGTACACCCCCTACGGGCGATGAGCTGAAAGCCACGCTCCAAGCCGTTCAACCGCAGAAATTGATAATCTTCGGCATCGATCCTGCAGCTGACGAGCCGAAGGCTTTTTTGGAGCGGCTTGCAGGACTGGTAAAATATGCGATCAAGAACAAATCCGGACTGACAGGGTATGTGGAGCTGGCTGCAGCTACAGCCCAAACAGTGACATCCGTCCGACTGGGCCTAATGTGGCTATCAAGTCAGGGCCAGTTGACCATCCAAAATCAGACCAGCAATAACTTGCTCTTGTCAGTTGGCGGCACAGTGGATAAAGCCGACACCGGATTACTATTCTCTCAAATAATGACCGTTTTAAATGAGACTGCAGCATATCGCAAGCAATTTCAAAAACAATCCGGCTTTGTGCTGGATTAGCCCCAATACCAAAAGGATATCAACAAAACACAATGGAAAAAATCCCCGAACATGGTGATTGCTTCGTGTGCGGCACAAAAAACTCACATAGTGTGGGCATCACCTGGTACAAGAACGATTCTGGAACAATTCACGCCGACATGGTCTTTACAAAAGCACACCAAGGACCACCCGCCCACGTGCATGGAGGCGCCTCCGCAGCTGTGCTGGACGAAGCCATGGGGGCCGCTGTTTGGAGCGCTGGATACAGCGTTGTGGCCGTGAACCTTGACATCAATTACAAAAAACCTGTCCCACTTGGCCAAAATATCGTTATCGAGGCATGGATTACCGAAGTTAAACCTCGTAAAATTCTCACCATTAGCGAAATGCGCCTGCCTGATGGCAGTATTGCGGTGACAGGTACTGGTATTTACGTTGAAGCACCTCACCTTTTCAAGGATGTGAGTTTTAGTTCATGAGGATAATACTATCTAAAAAGGACAACGCCGGAAAAATCCGGCGTTGTCCTTTTTAGCGTAACTTTTGTGCAAATAACTGGCGAGGTGCAATATTTCGCAAAAAAACTGAACTTTTCAAATCGCCAAAGATCGGATAAGCTGATGGACTTCATAACGACAGGAAATATCCATGAGCGAAAACATCCAAGCCGAT
>JBBRWF010000153.1:0-9089 GCA_038249405.1 Anaerolineales bacterium | reverse complement strand
TTTCCCGCCGCGATCCGCGCATCAAGGTTGTTCACCAGGACAACGCCGGCACCCTCAGCAAAGTTCTGAACACAGCAGCACAATTGGCCCGGGGAAAGTACCTGGCCCGTCAGGATGCAGATGATGCCAGCGACCCAACCCGCCTGCAGCGACAGGTACAGTATATGGAAACAAATCCAAAGACCGGCCTGTGCGGTACCTGGGTCTGGTACATCGAATCAAACCTGGGACCATTCCTTTCCCACGAACTTCCCGACAATCACAAGATTCTCCTTCGTTTTCTAGAAAAAGGCATGAATCCTCTGACTCACGGCTCGGTTATGATGCGCACAGATCTATTTCAGCAGGCCGGTGGCTATCGCGGGTCTTTCTCCGAAGACCTCGACTTATGGATAAGATTGAGTGAAAAAACTCGCCTGGGCATGGTCACCCATGTTGGATATTATTATTGGCGCTCCACCAGTAGCATTAGCGTGGGTGCGACTCTCAGGCAAAAAGCACTCAACCAATTGATTATCAAACTTCATGCAGAGAGAATTGGCGCAGGACACGAAATAACGGATTGGAACAGTGAGTACGAGCGCATTGCCAATACAAATCCAGGCGAATCTCAACCAGAAGAACGACAGGCCGCCATTCATTACGCGCGCGCGCTAAACTTACTACGCATGAGCCGCTGGACAGAATATCGTCTCGAATTACAAAAATCATCATTGGCCAGCGGGCCTTATGCCCAAAAAGCAAAACGCAACCTGCGCCTGGCATGGGCCGCGCCCCTTCTAAGAATGGTTTACCGTATAACAGAAATGCGCGAACCGTTCGCTTATGCGCGCCGCTTTAAACCTGGCACTCCCTTGCCCGAATTCCTTGCCGCAGGCAACAACCTTGGATAAAACTCGCAAAAAACTCAACAAAATTGCGCTTTTCCTGCCATCGTTGACCGGAGGCGGCGCAGAACGTGTATTCGTAACACTGGCAAACAGCCTGGTGGAACATGAAATAAAGATCGACCTGGTTCTAGCCAATGCGTTCGGTAACTATTTCTCCATGCTTTCCAATAAAATACAGGTGATAGATCTGAAGGCCAGTTCGGTCATACTTTCAATCCCGGGATTGATCCACTATCTCCGCACAGAAAAACCAGACGTGCTGCTGAGTGCTGTAGAAAACGCCAACACCTGGGCGATCATTGCAAAAATATTGAGCGGCACTTCAATTCCAGTCATTATCACCGAACACAGCACCTGGTCACAGGTCCTATCCAACCAGCCTGCTCTCAAGGAAAAAGCGCTCTTTCAGATTGCCAGCAGCATTTACCCGCTGGCAAATAAACTTGTAGCTGTCTCAAACGGCATCCAGTCTGATCTACTTGAAACCTTTAAGATCAATCCGAACAAGCTGGTTTGTATTTACAACCCTGTCGTTCCAAAAAATCTTGATTTCCTGACCGCCGCACACGTTGCCCACCCCTGGATCGCGGATAAAAATTGTCCCGTCATCATATCCGTTGGACGTTTGGTAAAGGTAAAGGATTATCCAACCCTTATTCAGGCCTTTTCCCTTGCAAAAAAACTCACCAATTGCCGTCTTATCATTTTGGGAGAAGGACCAGAACGAAATGCCTTGCAGACATTAATCAATCAGCTCGGACTTCAAAATGACATTGACCTGCCTGGCTTTGTAGAAAACCCCTTTGCCTGGATGGCAAAATGCGATCTTTTTGTTCTATCATCACTTTACGAGGGACTCCCCACCGTTTTAATTGAAGCAATGGCCTGCGGTACCCCGGTTGTCTCCACAAACTGCATCAGTGGACCCGCTGAAATCCTGGAAAACGGGAAATATGGAGATCTGATCCCTCTAGGTGATGTAAATTTATTGGCAGCCGCCCTGGTAGAAAACGTCAATCACCCAAAAGCAAATAGCAAGATCAAAGAACGGGCAAATGATTTTTCTGTAAATAACGCTGCCGATGCATACATCGAATTGATAAAAAAAGTAATCAATCATGAAGAATAAAAGTATGAAAATTGTGCATGTCATTACCGGGTTAAACACGGGCGGCGCTGAAATAATGCTGTGGCGCTTGCTCACGGCCTTTAATCGCCGTGATGACATTCAGAATGTGGTTATTTGCATGTCTAAACCTGGCCCGGTTGCCAACCGCATACTGGAATTAAAAGTACCTATTCACTCACTCAACATGCAGCCCGGCAAAATAAACCCCGCTGACATCTTGCACCTCGCCCAACTATTGAAACGCGAAAAAGCCGATATCATCCAAACATGGATGGTTCATGCTGATCTGATTGGAGGAATTTCTGCCCGACTGGCAGGCAGCCCACCCGTTGTGTGGGGAATCCACAATCCAAGTCTTGACCCAGCTTTAACCAAAAAAAGTACACTCCGCGTTATTAAGTTATGCGCAGCACTTTCTGGTTGGCTGCCTGCAAACATTATCTCATGTTCGCGAAATGCCAGGGATATTCATATCGAAGCCGGGTATAAAGCCAGCAAATTCGAATTTATTCCCAATGGTTTTGACCTCCTCGCCTTTCAACCCGATCCCCTGGCTCATTCAAAACTCAACCAATCATTGGGCATCCCGCTCGATACCCGCAATATTGGATTGATCGCTCGATTCCACCCGCAAAAAGATGTTGAAAATTTCATTAGAGCTGCTGCAATTATCAACAAAAACTTTCCAAAAGTCCACTTTATTTTATGTGGCGACGAAATGACCCCGCAAAATCCAGAACTGGCTTCCTGGGTATCAGCGGGAGCCCTTCAAGGAAACATCCATCTCCTGGGAAGAATGGACAATACCCCAGAAATCATGGCCGGGCTGGATATATTTGCGCTGTCTTCCTTAAGTGAGGCTTTTCCTCTCGTCCTTGGCGAGGCCATGTCTTGCGGCATCCCCTGCGTCAGCACAAACGTGGGCGATTCCGCTTATCTTATTGGAGATACTGGCTTGATCGTTCCACCTCACGATTCGCCCGCCCTTGCCGGGGCAATTGCCAGCTTACTTACGCTACCCGAAGCTCAGCTGCACGAGTTGGGCAAAAATGCGCGCCAACGCATCCAGGATAATTTTTCTCTGGAATTAATGGCCCAGTCCTATTTTAATCTTTACAAAAGCTTATCCTGATTTATTATCCTTCAATGCTGAATGATGCTTGAATAAGACAGCTTTGGCTATTTTGGAATAAAACTTTCCAGCAGGTATAATCCTAAACATGTGCGGCATAACTGGATTTTTTGACACGACCCATTCCACCCATGCAGATGTGATTCAAAATCTCATCACTCGCATGAGTGATCGCATTCAACACCGCGGCCCGGATGATAGCGGTGACTGGTGCAATGCCGAATCTGGCATCGCGCTAGGTTTCCGCCGCCTGGCGATACTTGATCTTTCCGCCACAGGCCACCAGCCCATGCAATCCGCAGACCAGCGCTTTGTCATGGTCTTCAACGGTGAAATTTATAACTTCGCCAGTTTGCGCGCTGAACTACTCGAGCTCGAGCATTCCTTTCGTGGCACCTCAGATACAGAAATCATGCTGGCAGCTATCAGCCAGTGGGGGCTGCGTCCGGCTGTCCAACGATTTAATGGCATGTTCGCCTTCGCACTCTGGGATCGTCACCTTCACGTCCTTAGCCTCGTCCGCGACCGCCTGGGGATCAAACCGCTCTATTTTGGTTGGGCCGGGAAAACGCTGCTCTTCGGCTCTGAACTAAAAGCTTTAAAAGCGCATCCGGATTTTTCTTTTGATGTTGATCGCAATGCGCTAACCTTATTCATGCGTCACAGCTATATTCCAGCCCCTTACACGATCTTCAAGGGCGTCCATAAACTTCATCCAGGTTGCATCGCAACTTTTCGCCAGCAAACACCACAAGGCTCAGAACACATAGAATCCTACTGGTCAGTTCGAGAAGCGATACAGAATGGGATTGACCACCCCTTTTCAGGCAATCAAACCGAAGCGATTGAAGCGCTGCATAATCACCTCACCCGCTCAATCGGCCTCCGCATGATCGCAGATGTACCGCTTGGAGCCTTCCTTTCTGGCGGCATAGACTCATCCACAATTGTGGCGCTTATGCAAAAGCAGAGCAACCGCCCGGTACGTACCTTCACAATCGGTTTTAACGAAGCCGGGTTTGATGAAGCCAGCCATGCACGGGCAGTTGCCAACCACCTGCGTACCGATCATACCGAGCTGTATGTAAGCCAGGCGGAAGCACGCGCCATCATCCCACGCCTGCCAACTCTCTACGATGAACCATTTGCAGACCCATCACAAATCCCCACATTTTTAGTCTCCCAAATTGCCCGGCAGCATGTAACAGTCAGTCTTTCGGGTGACGGAGGCGATGAATTATTCGCTGGCTATAATCGTTATTATTGGACAGGCCGTTTGTGGAATACCACTCGTTGGGCTCCAGCCTCCTTGCGTAAATGGATGTCCAACGGTCTATCTTCCGTTTCCCCTCAGGCCTGGAGCAATTTTCTTTCCAAAAGTGGACTCCCAAATCCTGGCGATAAGATTCAAAAATTATCCGCTGTTATGGCATCACCAAACCCTCAAGCAACATACATGGATCTTGTTTCTCACTGGAGCAACCCTGCTGAGCTTGTGATCAACGGCAGCGAGCCGCTTACACCGCTGACCGATCCAGGACAACACATACATACACGCAGTCTAAGCGAAGATATGATGTTCCTCGATATGCTTACCTACCTGCCTGATGATATTCTTGCCAAGGTGGACCGGGCCAGCATGGGAAACAGCCTGGAGGCGCGTGCCCCTTTCCTGGATGATCACGAAACTGTGGAATTTGCCTGGAAGCTGCCCCTTTGCATGAAAATTCGAAACGGCAAAGGGAAATGGATTCTGCGCCAGGTACTCGATCGTTACGTACCGCGAGAGCTGATCGATCGGCCCAAGATGGGCTTTGGCGTTCCCATCGACACCTGGCTGCGCGGACCGCTCCGCCCCTGGGCGGATGCACTTCTGGATGAAAATCAAATGCGTCAGCAGGGCTATCTGCACCCGACCGCCATCCGTCAACACTGGCAGGAACACCAGGCCGGAGAAAAAAACTGGCAGTACAAACTCTGGAATGTCTTAATGTTCCAGGCCTGGCTGGAAGAGTCCACAAAGTGAAAGTCCTGCTCTTTGCCAATACCGATTGGTACCTTTTCAACTATCGCCTACCCCTGGCGCGTGCACTCAAAAAGCGCGGTGACGATGTAATTCTGTTGTCCCCGCCCGGAAGATATTCAACACTATTAGAAAGTGAAGGATTTACCTGGCTGCCCTTTCCTCTTGCGCGTAAAGGCATGAACCCACTGGCAGAATTGGCAACCATTTTTCGCCTTACGAGTGTTTTACGCAAAATAAAACCCGACCTGGTCCACTTTTTCACCATCAAAGCAGTTTTATATGGGTCCATCGCGGCTCGGGTTTCTGGTGTTCGTCGCATTGTAAATGCCATCACAGGCCTTGGGTATATTTTCTCCGATGCGAACCCAATTTTGCGCTTCATCGTAACCACTCTTTACCGTGCCAGCCTGGGAAATACCAGCGTCGTCTTCCAAAACCCGGATGACCTTGCGCTATTTTTACAAAATCATCTGATCACATCCAGCCAGGCCTACCTCATTCCCGGCTCGGGTGTTGATATCCAAATATTTCACCCCACCCCAGAGCCTGCTGGCGACCCCGTAATTATGCTGGCTGGCAGGCTGTTACACTCCAAAGGAGTCCCTGAATTTGTACAGGCGGCCCGGCAAATTCACAAAGATGGCCTGAAAGCGCGCTTTGTGATCGTTGGAGAGCCTTACCTCGACAACCCGGATTCAGTTCAACCCCACGAGTTAGCCGCCTGGAAAAGTGAAGCAGAAGTTGAAATTTGGGGTTGGCACGACGATATGGCCGAAATGATTTCTCAGGCAGCCATTGTTTGCCTTCCAACAAGATACAAAGAAGGCTTACCCAGGCTGCTCTTGGAAGCGGGTGCCTCTTCCCGCCCGGTGATTGCCACCGATATTCCTGGCTGCCGTATGGTGATTCGCAACGGCGAAAATGGATTGATTATTCCACCTGGCGACCTCACCGCGCTCATAGATTCTCTCAAAACGCTCATTCTGGACCCGGCTCTACGAAACAAAATGGGAACATGCGGCCGGAAAATTGTTGAGCAAGAATTTTCTGTTAATAGTGTCATTACACAAACTTTGACCGTTTATAATCAAATCTGAAACACTTCATCCTTCAATTACAACCCAACAGGCCCGCCCGAAGAGTACTTAAGCATGCCCGACTTAACCAATAACTTTTTACAACTAATGATGTCACTGTTTGCAGCTATTCTAGCCAGTTTCATTGCAATTCCGCTGTGCAAGCCACTCGGCCTGATCGACAACCCGGGTGCAGCACCGCACAAACTACATACCCGGCCAACCCCCCTTGCCGGTGGGCTTGCAATCGGCATGAGCATGCTGCTCCTGGTCTTCATTTATCCAGATCTGGTCAGTGGGAAAATGCTTGGAGCAATTATTGCCGCAGCAATTATCTTGATATTCGGAATTTGGGATGACATAGTCGGTCTTTCAGCAACGATTAAATTTGCAGGTCAATTTGTAGCTGCGGGCATCGCAATTTACAGCGGCATACGCATCGAAATTCTCACCGAAGCCACTTTGCCTGGCACTGCACTGCAGTTGGAAATTATCAATGGTCTCCTTACCGTTTTCTGGCTGGTCGGAATAACCAATGCGTTCAACTTGATCGACAGCATGGATGGTATCGTCGCTGGGCTAAGCACATTGGCCAGCGCATTCTTTATCTTCGTTACCTTCACATCAGGGCAACCCCAGTTGACACTCTGGGCCGCTATCCTGGCTGGCATAAGCCTTGCATTGTATTTTTGGAACTCCCCGCCAGCCCGCTATTTTCTTGGAGATTCTGGTGCCCAAACACTAGGCTTCCTTCTGGCTGTTCTTGCTTTGTTATACAACCCGGTTAATAAAGACCAGGCTTCGTCCTGGTTTGCCCCCATCCTGATTTTAGGCGTCCCAATATTCGACACTAGCCTGGTTGTGTTTTCACGCCTCCGCCGTCATGTTCCTCCATTTGAGGGCAATCGTGACCACACATTTCACCGCCTGGTGCGTGGAGGGCTGAATTCGTCACGCGCAGTCAGTTTGCTGCACATCTT
Source organism: Anaerolineales bacterium (assembly GCA_038249405.1). Classification (GTDB taxonomy): domain Bacteria; phylum Chloroflexota; class Anaerolineae; order Anaerolineales; family Villigracilaceae; genus UBA5195. The sequence continues at coordinate 1,856 of JBBRWF010000153.1, read as the reverse complement.
TGCCCTGGCGTTGGATAGCCTGGCTCTCTTCTGCTTATCGCAGCGCCCCCAGGTGGCAAACTCACTCTTCATTCTTTGTCTTCTAACCGCCATATTTTTTATTTATATTCTCGACTTCTCTGGAAAATTTATACCCCCCCCCCTAAAATGACGCAGGAGAATTAACATGAACGAAAAATTATTCCAATCCCCTGAAGCACTAACATTTGATGATGTCCTTGTTGTGCCAGCTTATAGCGAAATCCTGCCTTCAGAAGTAACAGTTCACGCCCGACTGACACATGAAATAACATTAAATGTCCCCATTCTTTCTGCTGCCATGGATACTGTTTCAGAATCCCGGCTGGCAATAGCCCTGGCACGCGAGGGCGGTATTGGCATAATCCACCGCAACATGTCTCCCGACCAGCAGGCAGCCGAAGTGGATAAAGTAAAACGGTCGCAAGCCGGTATGATAAGTGATCCCGTCACCCTGCCGCTAGATTCAACTTTGCAGCAGGCTGAAGAGATTATGGCTCGTTACAAAATAAGCGGCGTGCCCATTCTTGATAAGAACGGACAGCTGAACGGGATCCTTACCAATCGAGATATCCGTTTCGTAGAACCAAAGGATTTCATCAAGCTCGTAAGCGAATTCATGACCCCCCTCGATCGTCTTGTAACCGCTCCAGTTGGAATCTCAAATACTGATGCAAAAATCCTGCTCCAAAAACACCGCATCGAAAAATTGCTTCTGGTTGATCCTGCCGGCCATCTCAAAGGCCTTTTGACAGTCAAAGATATTCTTACAGAAATTGAACATCCTTATTCCGCCAAGGATGACCGCGGCCGCTTGCGTGTGGGTGCAGCCGTAGGCGTTGGCTCCGACCTGGAAACCCGGGTCGGAAAACTCGTTGATGCAGGCGTAGACATAATCGCCATCGATACCGCGCACGGTCACTCGAAAGGGGTCATCGAAGCGATTAAACGCATTCGCAAAGGCTTTCCAGCCTTGCCCATCATCGCCGGAAATGTTGTCACCGCCGAAGGAACCAAAGCGCTTATCGAAGCAGGCGCAGATTCTGTCAAAGTAGGCGTAGGGGCTGGCTCTATTTGTACAACACGCATTGTTGCGGGCGCAGGCATGCCGCAGTTATCTGCAATTAATGAATGTGCAATCGAAGCACACAAAACAAATACACCCATTATTGCCGATGGCGGCATCAAGTTTTCAGGCGATATAGTCAAAGCCCTGGTCGCCGGGGCAGATACAGTTATGCTCGGGTCGCTCCTCGCCGGGTTGGAAGAATCACCCGGAGACACCATCATATTTGAAGGTCGCCACTTCAAAGAATACCGCGGCATGGGATCAATGGGTGCCCTGCAAGGCTACGGCAAGGATCGCTATGGCACCGGGCAGGGTGGCGCAGGCAAACTTGTCCCCGAAGGCATCGAAGGTCGCGTCCCTTATAAAGGAACTTTACGTGATTTTATCTACCAGCTTGTTGGCGGCTTGCGCTCCGGGATGGGTTATGCTGGCGCAAAATCGCTGGAAGACCTGCACAAAAAGACCCGCTTGATAAAGATCACCAACGCAGGCCTTATTGAAAGTCACCCGCACGACGTTATCATCACCAAAGAAGCGCCAAATTACCAGAATCGCCCTTAATACTTTACAGCTGCCCGATAAATTAATTTCAAAGAACATTCTGCACAAAAAAATCGAGATTGCCTTATAATTCTATGGTAAACTGATTTAAACCATCAGCCGGAGAATCATTCATGAGCAAAAATCGCAGCCAGCAATTGTTAGTTCGCTTACGAGCCATGCAAGCCTCTGCCCCTGATATCGAAGCATCTGCTGTTGTCTGAGTAGA
>JBBRWF010000152.1:0-9114 GCA_038249405.1 Anaerolineales bacterium | reverse complement strand
TGATTAAAGGGGATTGGAGCATGCGCGAGTTTGACTGGGCCACCAACCGCTTTCTATTTTTGATGTGGCCCAAAAAGTTTTATTCCATCTACCTGATCTGGAACCAGGCCAGCGGTGAACTGGACTGCCATTATGTCAATTTCCAGACCCCCTTTCTGCGCAGCGAAGCCGGATTTGATTTCTTTGACCTTGAGCTCGACATGGTGATCAACTCTGACTTTACCTGGAAGTGGAAGGATATCGAAGAATACCAGGATGGAATTCGCGCCGGGTGCATTAAACCGAAATGGGTACGCGGCATAGAACACGCCCAGCAGCAGGTATTTGCACTGCTAGAGAAACGCGCCTATCCTTTTGACGGGACCTGGCTTGGCTGGGAACCTTCCGACAGACATGCACCGGCCCACCTGCCGCATGCCTGGGAGTTTGTGAATTAAAAAGGCGTTCGCTGCCAGTTGGTTTTGGTCAGAGAACGCCCAGGTATTGTCTAAAATGGCGTACTATTCTGGCTTATTCTGTAAAACAGCATCTATCTTCTCCAGCACTTCACCGGTGAGTTTTTCAACTACATCCAACGACTTCATATTCTCTTGCACCTGGGAAACACGACTGGCACCTGTGATTACTGTATTGACATTGGGGTTCTTGAGGCACCAGGCAATCGCAAGTTGAGCCATACTGCAACCCAAACCGGTGGCTATGGCTTGCAGACCAGCCACCTTGGCAAGACCACTGGCATCCGTCAGGCGCGGGAGCAGCCACTCATAACCCTTCAGCGCACCACGGCTGTCGGCGGGGATGCCGGTATTATATTTACCAGTGAGCAACCCTGAAGCGAGCGGCGACCAGATGGTGGATCCATAGCCGTAATCTTTAAACAGGCGAGCATACTCCTTCTCAAAACGCTCACGTACCAGCATGTTGTATTGCGGCTGTTCCATCACAGGTTTGTGCAGGTGATGGCGCTCAGAAATCTCAATGGCACTGGAAATTTCAGCCGCGGACCATTCAGACGTGCCCCAGTAAATAGCCTTGCCCTGCTCAACAATATTATGCATAGCCCACACGGTTTCTTCGATTGGCGTGGTTGGATCGGGGCGATGGCAAAACACGAGGTCAACATAGTCCATGCCAAAGCGTTTGAGCGAAGCATCCATCCCTTCTCGTAAACGCTTGCGATTAAGCGTGTTTTTCTCGTTAACAGCTTCATTCAGACCCCAAAAGAACTTGGTGGATATGACATAGCTGGACCGCCGCCAGCCAAGCTTTTTTAGCGCCGCACCCATGACTTCTTCCGACTTGCCGCCAGCATATACTTCGGCATTATCAAAAAAATTCACGCCGGCATCATAAGCAGCAGCCATACATTCTTTAGCAATATCCACATCCACCTGGGTGTGAAAAGTAACCCACGATCCAAGCGATAATTCACTGACTTGCAAACCAGACCGGCCTAAATGACGATACTGCATTTTATAGTTCTCCTAAACCAAAAGTTTTTTGATAAAAACACCCCAACAAGTAAATTATTACTCCTGAAATTCTTCCACTTGATAAATCTTTACTTCCAGGTGTTTGCGCTGCCACAAGTTGGGAGAAGCACCCATCTTAACACATAGCTGGCTTAGAAATTCGGCCCGTTCGGGGATTTTTTCCCAGACCTGCGGCAGAAAAGTGGAGCGGTGCGAGCCATCAGTGAGAATCACTCCGTCCACGCCAGGATGGAGTTTAGCCAGCAAGTCAGAAGTATCTGTGTATTCCAGCAAAGTTGGCGCAGTCAGACGCGATACTTCAATGTGGATACGCGCCAATTCGCCAGCACGCACAGGTGGGAAACGATAATCTTCCAAACCTGCAGATATGGCACGCTCGCGCACATCCGCCGCAAGGGGTTGGTAAGCCTGCAGTGTGCCAATGCACCCGCGCAGTTGCCCAGCAATGGTCAGTGTTACGAAAGATGCCCCATTAGCCTGAAGTGCAGGCGTGAGCCAAGACTCATCCAATTTGGGCGCGTCGAACCCACGCACAGCATTCTCAAGGGATGCATGCGCCAGGCGCAAAAGAGCCAGTTTTTCATCTACTGTCAGGGCCTCGCTCATATCAGCTCCCGGGTCGAGAGTTCTTTTCAAAATGGCGAAATTTTCTGATAGCCGCGGTTGAAATACAGAAGCGGGTTGCCATCTTCCACCGATTGAGCAGCCAGCACCTCGGCAATAAAAATCGTATGCGTTCCCGAGCCAAGTGTGGTGACCACATGGCAATCGAGCTGGGCCAACCCTTGTTTCAATAACGGTGCAGCGCTAATAAGGTTATAGGTTTCCACACCTATCAAGCGGTCCATTTCATCTGGCACACGTCCTGCAAAACGATCGGACAATTCCTGCTGATTATTATCAAGGATATTGAGCCCAAAATGGCGCGAGCGCATGACCAGGTCATGGGTGCGTGCATTTTGCGCAAGCGAGACAAGCACCTGAGCAGGTGTCAACGACACAGATGTAAATGAGCTTACCGTCATGCCGTGCTGAACGCCATCATGTGCTGCTGTTACAACGGTAACACCAGTTGCCCAAAAACGCATGGCCTGCCGTAAACTTTCTGATTCTATAGTCATATACTTCTCCAATTTTTTTCATCATACTTCCCGCCACAAAAAGCGTCAAGGCAATCGCATCAATTACCAAAACTAAAGTACGACAAGGTAGTTTATAATGTAAGCATCATGGAAACGCCTAAAGAACCTCCTTTTTCCCGGAATACTTCCGGCGAAGAAACACGCCGCAAGGCCGCCGCATCGCCGCATGTTTTACAAGTAACGCTGGCAATAGCAATTCTGGTTGCAACCCTGTTTGTATCTTTTACCCCGAGCTCACTCTCCGGCAATTTAAGCGAACAGTTGGCGCTATTATTAGTAAGCCAGCCCAATACAGTTATCCTGCCGGGAGGCACTGCGCGGCCAATGATAAAAATTGGAATTGTGGCGGGACACTGGGGCAACGATTCTGGCGCAGTTTGCGAAGATGGCACAACAGAAGCAGATATTAACCTTAAGATTGCCAACCTTGTCCAACAGAAACTTGGTGCTCTGGGGTTTGAGACTGATTTACTCAAAGAATTCGATACACGGCTTACGGGGTATCATTCTGCTGTATTAGTCTCCATTCACAACGACTCCTGCCAGTATATTAACGACCAGGCGACCGGCTTTAAAGTCGCTGCGGCAATGAGTTCGCGCGATCTTAACCTGGCTAACCGTTTGGCAGGCTGTCTGCGTAACCGTTACCAGAGTACAACCGATCTGCCGCTGCATGACAGCGTCACAAATGACATGAGTCTTTACCATGCGTTTAGCGAAATTGACCCTAACACAACCGCCGCTATAATTGAAACGGGCTTTTTAAAACTGGACTACGATATTCTAAAAAACCGCACGGACCTGGTCGCCACAGGTGTGGCTAAAGGTATCCTGTGCTTTATTAATAATGAAAATATAGAATCAACGCCTGCGCCATAATAATTCTGTAGAGGTACTCAATGGACCCCAATCAATCCGCTGCATTTAAAAGCCTCGAGCAAGCCCAGCAAGCCCTTAAAAATGGAGACAAGAACACTGCCCGCCAGTTCGCTGCGCAGGCTGCACAACTTGCCCCCGAACTGGAAGAAGTCTGGTTAATGATGGGGGCGCTGTCGTCTTCGCGCGGCAGTGTGGCTTACCTTGAGAAGGCCCTACATATCAACCCCCAAAGTGAACGCGCCAAAAAAGGATTAAATTGGGCGCTGGCACGCTTACAAAAAGAAGCAGCATCTCAAGCCCAAATTAACCAACCTGCGCATCAGGAGGCTGCTGCCTTCGCGCAGCCTCTAACCCAAGAACTACAAACTGAACCAACCGTCATTCAGGAATCACAATTTTCATCGCCAAAAACCATTGCGGTTGCTGGTGAAGAGCCTCAACTGCAGGTTCGCGAAACAGTTCCGGCTAGCATCCTCGAACCTGAAGAAACCGTTGCGCCAACCCAACCCATTCCTGTCCTTATCCCTACCCAAAACGATAAAACAGTTGCCCGTCTCAATGTATCTTACCTTTCATTACTTGTCATCATTCTCTGCCTGGTGTCTGCCTGGGTAGTTTGGCAGGTCGGCGCTGGCTCATTCACTGCCTTTATCACCAGCAATGCATTCGCTGGCACAGCAAGCGGCCCGGCCTGGGCACACGTAAGCATGGCTCCGGCGAATGACTCCCCAAGCACGCCCGAAATGACAGTTTCCCCGGCTGACTCCCCGGAAGGCATCTCTACAGCCACCAGTATTCCAGAAGGATCCCTGACACCTTTAGCCATTTCATCAACAGCCACACCTGAAGATACCGCGCTGCCATCACCAACGCAACCTGGTTCTGTGCCAACAGACACCGCCCCTGCGCCAACACAAATAGTTTCATCACCAACACAATTCGTTCCTGCACCGACCCAGACTTTTCCACCTGCGCCGTCCGCAACCCTGGTGTGGCCCCCGAACACCAGCCCCGCGCCCATCTTTACCGCTCTACCATCTGCCACCGCTTTTGCAGCAGCCACGCTGGATACATCTGTAACAGAAGCTCCCTCACCCACGCCCCTGCCCACCGACACAGGCGCCCCGCTGCAACCCACGCAGTTTGCCGGCGCCACACCTATACCTGGTAACGCTGACGTTGGTGGTTCCGGTCACTGGATCGACGTTGATTTGACTCAGCAGATGGTTTATGCTTATGACGGTAATACATTAATCAACTCATTCCTCGTCTCCACCGGAACATGGGAACATCCCACCGTGACAGGACAATACCGTGTCTATGTAAAATATCGCTACACAGATATGTCTGGCCCAGGCTATTACCTGCCGAATGTGCCATACACAATGTATTTTTATCAAGGCTATGCAATACATGGCACATATTGGCACAGCAATTTTGGAACACCCATGAGTCATGGTTGTGTAAACTTTAGCATCCCCGATGCTGAATGGGTCTTTAATTTTTCATCAGTAGGCACCCTGGTCAACGTACACTATTAAACAGACACATATAAGGAAACAATGCATAACTCTTTTCAACAAACCCAATATTTGCTAAAACGCCAGGTCTTTGCGCTGACTGGCAAGCTGCGTTTTTACAATACTCAAGACCAATTGGTACTCTTCAGCGAACAGAAAATGTTTAAGCTGCGTGAGGACATTCGTGTTTATGCAGATGAACAAAAAACTCAGGAAGTGCTGGCAATTAAAGCCCGTCAGATCATGGACTTTTCAGCAGCCTATGATGTAGTCGACAGCATTACTGGCGAAAAAGCTGGAGCCTTGCGCCGCAAAGGCCTCAAATCCATATTACGAGATGAATGGGAAGTGCTGGACGCAAACGACCGCCCAATTGGCCTGCTTTTTGAAGACAACATGGGGCTTGCCATGCTGCGCCGTTTTGTATTGGGTGCCTTATTACCCCAAAATTACGATGTGACCATTAACAACGAACGAGTGGCCGACCTGAAACAGCGATTCAACCCATTCCGCTATGAAATGGATATCGACTTCAGTATGGATACTACTACCAAACTAGACCGGCGCCTGGGGCTGGCTGCCGCTGTTTTGCTGGCTGTCATCGAGGGGAGACAGGAATAGTGTCGCGCCAGGCTCTGTTTGCCGGTCTGGTCTTTGATGAGTATGGTCGTCCACTACAGGTGGGCTCCATCGGCGCTGCCCCGGCCTATGTTATCAACGATGACGGTTTCATGCGCCACATCTCCGCGGAACAAATTGACAACGCCATTCTGAATGAGATGAAGAAGCTCATTCAAGGAAACGAGAATCTGGTCAGTGACCAGGCCGCTAAAATGCTGGGTGCTGAAGATCTCTTCAGCAAAGCTATGATTACCAATCAGCTAAAAAATATAGACAAACAATTTGACATGCTGTTCGAAACCGGTATTCCTGAAGAAATGCGTGCATACTTAGGTATGACAGGGTTCAAAGTTATTGTTGATTATCACGGAAATGTACTTCAATTTCATCAGCCTGCATCTTCAGGCGGTGATGACGTAGGTGAGTAACTGCGCGGGTTGCAGGCGGTAAAACGGGACTGAATCAAAAAAGGGCTTCCCAGAAAGTTGGGCAGCCCTTTTTGCATTTACTCTTCGGGTTTCTGGTATGTGGGCAGCATCACCACAAACTTTGTGCCTTTCCCTTCCACAGATTCGACCCAGATACGCCCGGCGTGATTCTCCACAATTGATTTGACGATCGCCAGCCCAAGGCCGGTGCCGGGAGTGTTTTTAGGCGCATTCTCAGCGCGATAAAACTTTTCAAAAATGTGCAATTGGTCTGCAACAGGAATGCCAATCCCTGTATCCATCACTTCGAAAATGATCTGATCAACTTCTGTACGCAAATTAACCCGCAGATTGCCATTCATCGGTGTGTACTTGATGGCATTTACCAGTAAATTATCCATCATCTGGCGTAATCGGATCGGGTTTCCGCGCAGCAATGGCAAATTCTCAGCAACACTCAACTGCAATAACTGGTGTTTATCTTCAATCTGCCTTCCCAAATTATCCAGCGTATAGCGCAAAATTATCTCCAGTTGGACCTCATCCTTGCGGGTATCAAATCCAGCCTCAATGCGCCCCAGATCGAGCAGATCATTTATCAGCGCTGTGATATTTTGAGCGCTGTTCTGCACATGTCTCACAAATTCCTTTTGTTGATCATTCAACGGACCCACGCGATCCAGGAGTTCCACATAGCCCATAATTGCCGTAAGTGGTGAGCGTAAATCATGTGAAATAGTGTGGATAAAATCGCTTTTAAGACGGTCAAGCATCTTTAAATGCGTGATATCCTCCAGGGTGATAACTGCGCCAATCGACGGAATGGGGGTGTATTGCGTGTTAAAAACACGCCCATCTTCAAAGGCAATCTCATGATATTTAAGTGGATTTTCAATAATAGAAGTAAGCAAGCTGCCAAAGTCTTCATTTGTAATGGCTTCCAGGATAGGCGTGTTGGTCAAGTCAGTCAATCCCAAGCCAAACACATTGTTAGCCGCCGGATTAATCAGTAAAATTCGATTGGCGCCGTCCAGTAAAATGACGCCATCCTGGATACTTGTGATAACAGTCTCAAACTTAAATCGTTCGCGCTGGGATTCTTCATACACTTGCGCATTTTGAATGGCGATCGCCGCAAAATCTGCCAGTACATTCATTAACTGCTCATGATGTGTTGAAAATGGGCGCTTTGCGCGACGATTATCTACTCCCAAAACACCAATCGTTCGTTCATTTGTGCGCAACGGCACATAAATCAGTGAGTAGACCAGGTAAGATGTCTTGATTTTGTTCGGAGAATCCTGACAGAATGAAATACCCTGTCCAGTTTCCATCACCTGGCCTGCCAGGGTATCTTTTACTGGCAGGCGGAAAGTACGCGCAAAATTTTCTTCGAAATTCCGTCCAGCACGCATGTAGAGATCATTGGTGGCTTCATCCAGCAGAAGCAGGTGTCCCTCTTCTGAACCTGTCAACTGCACAGCCGAAGTAACAATGCTGGTCAGAACACTATCAAGATCCAATGAGCTGGTGATAATGCGGCTCAGTTTCACCAGTTCATCCATCTCGTTTACTCGTTCTTCAAGAGATGCTGTACTGCGGCGTACTTCGCGTCGAACCCAGTCTCCCGTATGGTTGGCGCGTTTCTGACAGTGCTTTATGGCGCTTACAATGTTATCTATTTTCAGGGGAGGAAAAATATAATCACTGATGCCTGCTCGCATGGCCGCAAGAGCAACTTTTGGGTCATGGCTGGATGCATACAATATTACTGGCAAAGTCGGGAAGCGCTCTAAAATAACCTGCGCGATTTCCAGGCCATTTTTCTCCCCCAGCTTTTCAGAAATAACCAGCAACGATGGAATACTTTCCAGAAGCGTTTTGTCAAGTACAAGTGCATTTCTGGCCACAGCCAAATCATAATTACCCGCTCGCAAGGCCCGCTCAAGCAGGTCAAGCGTCGGGGATGGTTCCATCGCAAGTAAAATTAAATCTGATTTGGACATTGCCCCATTTTACCCCAAGCTACGGTTTCGTTTGTGTATTTTGCTGGCTGACCAGTGTAATCAACTTCTTCAGACTGGTTTGAATCGTTTCCAAGGCTTGTTTCTGTTCAAAAGTTACCGTTCCCATTTTTCCAGCCAGAATTAAATCCATCGGATAAAGGGCGGTTGTTAGACTAGATTGAATTTCCTGGCGAATTGTTTGCAGCTGGTCATTTTTTCGCTTTTCGCCTGCCTTCGCTACTTCTGCGGATTGAGCAAAAGCGCGAAACAGGCGCGCATTCACCATTGAAATAGAAGCGTAATCCGCAATCGCACCAGAGAGTGTGTGCTCGCTTTCTCCAAAAGGCTTATCAGCCTTTCGCACAACTGTCAGCACGCCAATCACTTCATTCTGCACTTTAACGGGAACCACCATGACAGATTGGCCCAGCATTGAAATTTTGAACTTCTGCAGCTGCTGTCCGTGAATGGCCAACGTCTCAGCAGACATAGCAACGAGGGGGCTCAAACCATCATCCAGGGGATGACCCAGTTTTTTAGACCACATATCGGGTAATTTGAGGTGAGCCGCCAAAACAAATGATTTGCTGCGATCATCCTTCAAGGTCAGCCAGCCCAAGTCGGCTTCAGTAACAGTGGTAACCGCCTCAACGATTTTATCGAACAAAACCCGCTGGTCGGTGATCGAGATAACGGCACGTCCCACTGCAAAAATAGTACTAAGTTCACGCACACGGCGCTGTAACTCGGCATTGGTTTGTTTGATCTGGGAATCCAACTTTTCCCTGGCTCGTAATTCACGCACCTGCTTTAACGCACGCTCCACAGATGAGACCACTTCGGCTTCCCGGATCGGCAGCGCCAAGTAATCGCTGGCACCCAGCCTGAAAGCCTGAATAATATGGCTTTCCTGTCCTTTTTCGGCCAGCACAATCACGGGAGCAACCAACCCCTGAGATGTGAGCGCTACCATCAGATCTTTGCCGCTTAACCCGGGCAGGTTGAGATTGACAATCATCACGTCT
>JBBRWF010000151.1:0-9131 GCA_038249405.1 Anaerolineales bacterium | reverse complement strand
CGCCGTTTTGTTCTGGATGGTATGGGATGCCGAAAAAGCCGCCCTGGAAGTTCAGGACTACCGCACCGCGATTGCATGGTCTGCACAGACTGCTCTGCGCGACATTATCGGGCGCATGATGCTGGCTGATATCCTGGTGGGCCGCAGCGCAATCGACGAAGAATTGCAGCATATCATTGACGAACGCACCACCCCCTGGGGAGTCACGGTACAGTCAGTAGAAATCCGCGATATCGTCATTCCGCAAGGCCTGGAAGATGCCATGTCGCGCCAGGCTCAAGCCGAACGCGAACGCCAGGCGCGCGTCATTCTGGGCGAATCTGAACAGCAAATTGCATCATCATTTGCCGATGCATCCAAATATTATGTAAACAACCCCACCGCGCTGCACCTGCGCGCCATGAATATGCTTTTTGAAGGGCTCAAAGAAAAAGGCGCCCTGGTGATTGTGCCAAGCTCGGCGGTCGACTCTATGAACCTTGGCGCGATGAGCGGCATGGTTTCTCTGGCCCAAAACAACCTGCCCAAGCAATAAGAACGCACCAACAACCCTGAAATGCTGGTGTTTCACGTGAAACACCAGCAGGAGAAAAAATGTCCAACCGAAACACACTGATAATCGTCATCGGCATCATCACCGTCTCCTTGCTGGCCGGGCTGTTGCTTTGGAATCAACTGCCCGACTCGATGGCTTCGCACTGGGGCATGGATGATCAAGTGAACGGGCACATGTCCAAATTATGGGGCGTGCTGATGCCGCCATTGCTCAGTTTAGGCATATTGACCCTTTTTTTTATCATCCCGGTAATTGACCCACTCAAGGCCAATATTCAAACCTTCCGGAAGTTTTTCAATACCTTTATTATATTAATCTCACTCTTTCTGGCGTATGTGTACGGCCTGAGCCTGGCATGGAACCTGGGCTACACCGACTTCAAGATGAGCCGCGCCATGCTGCCCGCAATGGGATTGCTGTTTGTTTTCATGGGAATGATTATCGGAAAAGCCAGGCGCAATTACTTCATAGGCATCCGCACCCCGTGGACACTTTCCAGCGATAAAGTCTGGGATGAGACACACCGCGTTGGTGGAAAATTATTCAGTGCGGCAGGCGCAATTACCATGCTGGGGATCTTTTTTCCATCTTACGCGGAATGGTTTTTGATTGTGCCGTTGATCGGGACAACCGGCTTTAGTGTTATCTATTCTTACATCCTTTATCAGCGCGAAGTTAAAGCTTAAATCGTTCCACGTGAAACATATCACTCTGAACAATAAGCATAAAAACAGCCGCTGTAGAGGCCGCTGTTAAAAATAGCTCGCTCTTTTCTCGGGCTTCGTGAAGATAAAAAATGCCCCTGCGAAGCACACACCGCCCGGCGACAACGTAGTAAACCCTGAGGAGAAATCGTGAATAGTTCAAAACCTTTCAACTTTAAAATCTTTTTTATCTTGTTGGCCGCCTGTTTATTTGGCGTTGCAGCTGTTCTTCCCTATGCGCTGGATTTGCAGAAAAACGTACTCAAAAATTTAACGGTGTCTTTATGGGTACTCATACCCATTCAGATTCTTCAGAGCGGATTGATGTTTGCCCTGGCGTTGGGTATCGGCCTGCTGTTGGCCGGGCGCATCGGGCTGGGGCTGCCGATCCTGGAGGCAAAACTGGCGGGTAAGCCTGTACTTGAGCAGATCAAGTCAATTTTGCCGGTCAGCATATTGATCGGCGTACTCGGTTCAATCCTTATTGTAGTTCTTGATATTTATATATTTGGCCCGGCTCTGGCTGCCGAGATTGGCGATAAAGCCAGCCTGGTCAACCTGCGGGGTCCACAGCCTGCGGCATGGAAAGGACTGTTGGCATCCTTTTACGGCGGCGTGAACGAAGAAGTTCTATTGCGCCTGTTTTTGATGAGCTTGCTGGCCTGGCTGGGAAAATTTTTGAGCAAAACGGAAACCGGGCAGCCAACCGCGCTCGTTTTTTGGGTCTCGAACATCCTGGCGTCTGTGCTGTTTGGGTTGGGACATCTACCCGCCACTGCCACGCTTGTGCCGCTCACCGCGCTGGTGATCGCGCGCGCCGTGGTGCTCAACGGCTTGCTTGGCATCGCCCTTGGTTATCTGTACTGGAAACGCGGCCTGGAATCGGCCATAATCTCCCATTTTTCCGCAGACCTGGTTCTGCATGTTCTTCTGGCTTTTTAGACAGTAAAACGCAAACCTGCTGCTATTTTGCAACCGTGCGCATTGTAAAATGGAGACATAGCCGGAATATACGCGCCTCGCCACAAACAGAACATACGTTCTATATGTGGCGAGGCGCGTTTTGTCAATCCACATAATAATTCAAATACATTGCCTTTTCTTGTTCAAAAATGTACAATACCTGTATGGCACATCTAACGCTGATACCATTGCTTGTTGTTTACTCGGTGGGGGCATTTGTGCTCACCCTGTTTTACCTGCGCTACAGGCGCTGCTCCACGCTGGAAGTTGTCACCTGGGGTCTCTTAGCCCTGATGATACCGGTGTTTGGCCCTTTCTTTGTAATTGCCGCCCGACCAGGACAAAGAAAAAGAACCCGGCATATCATTTAAGACAACTTCTTCTCCCTAATATCGAGAGGAAAAAAGCCTATGAAACAAGATCGATTTTTAACCGGAATTCTAATCGGAATTGCCGTCCTGATTGTAATGGCCCTGGTTGTCTTTTTTGTTCGAAAGGACAATCTCACCTATGTGGCAGACAATACACCCGAAGGAGTGGTACAAAACTACGTAGTGGCCCTGCACAAACGCGATTTTGATAAAGCCTATACTTATTTGGCCGACATAAAAGACAAACCCACCCCGGAACAATTCCGCCAATCCTTTTTGAACCACAGCGTGGACCCGACAAATGCCGGTCTTGAATTGGGAAAAACCGAGATCAGCGGCAAAACAGCCGTCGTTAACCTGGGGATTATTTTCGGCCCAAACGACCCTTTCTCAGGCGGCTATCGCAACACGGAGTATGCCCAACTGGTTCAGGAGAACAACGCCTGGAAAATCAAACAGATGCCTTACAGCTTCTGGGCTTATGATTGGTACCAACCGACTCCGGTGAAGTAACATGAAAACTATCCGACGTCTTTACTTCTATCTGGTAGCCATCATCAGCCTGGAGGTGGTGGTGTGGGGGCTGATCAACCTGCTGCGCACCATGTTTTCATCCGGGCTGACTTTTCCCGGGGCAGATACACTGGCACAGGCGCTGGCGCTCATCTTTGTGGGTGTACCAATTTTTGCCGTGCACTGGCGCTGGACACAAAACGCAGCCCATAAGGACCCGGATGAAAATTCCGCCACACTGCGGGCGCTGTTCCTTTACAGCGTTCTTCTGATGACTCTCATCCCGGTAACACAGAACTTTCTGGCTTTTTTGAACCGAACCCTGGTTGTTGGAGCCGGGATTGATTCGTCTCGCGCATTTATTGGGGGAGGTCAATCGTGGGTTGACAACCTGATCGCAATCCTGCTCAACCTTATCGCCGCCGCCTACTTCTTCAACATCCTGCGCGGCAATTGGGATGCTCTGAAAGAACAGGATAACTTCCGTGATATTCGCCGGATATATCGCTATATCTGGACCCTGTATTCACTGTTAATGTTGGTTTTTGGGACTCAGCAGATCTTGAGCTTCGTGTTTCATCAACCAACAGCCATCCTGGGAGAAATTGGACGGGAGACATTTATCAACGGCCTGGCGTTGATTCTGATAGGCGCACCATTATGGTATTACACCTGGGGCTTATGCCAGAATGCACTTGCAGATTCGCTGGAGAAAGGTTCCGCGCTGCGGCTGGGAGTGCTGTACTTACTGGGATTGGCCGGTGTGATCGTGGTAATCAGCATGGGCGGTATCATCATCAATGTGATATTACGCCGCCTGCTGGGTGAAAGCATCGCATGGGCCGAACTGATCACACAGATCGGTTCGCCGCTCTCCGTAGGACTTCCTCTGGCCGTGGTCTGGGCTTATTATGGGCACTGGCTGCAGATTGAGATTGCATCAGGAGAAGACGAAGCACGCCAGGCTGCGAAAAAACGGTTTTACTATTACATTCTGGCGTTCATCGGGCTGGTGGCCACCTTCACCGGGCTAGCTCTGTTGATTTCCTTCATTATCACCATCATGACTGGCAACGGACTGTGGGGCGATCAGCTCCGATCAAGCCTGTGTGCTTCCATCGCAACCTTATTGGCGGGTCTGCCGCTATGGCTGGCTGCGTGGAGCCCTATGCAAGCCGAGGCCGGGAATACCGGTGACGCGGGCGACCACGCGCGCCGTTCGCTGGTGAGGCGTTTCTATCTTTACCTGATAATTTTCGCCACCGTCATTGGTGGCATGATTTCTGCCATTTACCTGGTATATACCGTTCTGTTTGGATTTCTTGATCACCGCAGCGAAAGTTTTGTTTCAAATGTTCTCAATGGCATACAACTATTAGGTTTGTTTGCGGCTTTTCTGGCCTATCACTGGAACCTATTGCGCCAGGATGGCGGTCATGCCGCAGATGCGCTGGCTACCAGGCAGGCAAACTTCGCGGTACTGATAATTGAATCTCAGGGCAGCGGTTTTGGAGAACCGATTCTGGCAGCCATCAAACGCAGCGCAGCCTCAACTCCGGCTGCCATTCAAACCATTGAGCAGGGAATGCCCGAAGCAGCCATACCAGTACAGGCGGTAATCCTGCCTTCCAGCCTGGCTTTAAATCCACCGGAAGCGCTCAGATTGTGGCTCAAAAATTTTCAAGGAGCCAAAATTATCATTCCTATACCAGAGCAAGGCTGGTATTGGCCCGGGCTTGAAGAGAAAAAAGCCTCCGGCACGGCAGCCAATATCGTGCGCCAATTGGCCGAAGGCCAGGAGGTACGCGTATCTGGCAGTGCGAGCGGCTGGCAAATCGCCGTTTACGTGCTGGCGGCACTGTTTGGGCTGCAAATATTACTTATGGTGCTAAGTCTGGGGATTTCACTGATCTCAAATTGATAAGTATAAGAGGCCGGGGCGCAGTATGTGCACCCCGGCCTTTTATGATGTAAAATAGGTTTTATTACCGTATCTTTTTCAAAACCAGCTATTCCCGCAGGAGAGCACGCCGATGAAAGTCACTGTACTGCAAGAAAATCTTACCCGCGGCTTGAGCATCGTTTCGCGCGCGGTTTCAGCGCGCAGCACTCTGCCTGTATTGTCCAATGTGCTGCTGGCCACCGATGATGGTCGCCTGCGGCTTTCAGCTACCAACCTCGAGATGGGGATTACCTGCTGGATTGGGGCCAAAATTGAAGAGGAAGGCTCCACCACCGTGCCAGCCCGCACTCTTTCGGACCTGGTAAGCACCATGCCCAACCCGCAGGTCAACCTGAGCTTAGACCAGCGCACCCAGACGCTTAATCTGCGCTCAGGCTCATCAACCAACGATATCAAGGGCATCGACGCACAGGAATTTCCGCCCTTGCCTGTACCCGATTTTGAAAACGCAATACAGATCAACGTGGTTGATTTTAAAGAGATGATCCAACAGGTGGCCTTTGCTTCATCCACAGACGAGGCCCGCCCCGTGCTGATGGGTGTGCTGGTCAATGTGGAAAAGGACACGATCACCATGGCCGCCGCAGATGGCTTTCGGCTTTCTGTGCGCAAGGCTACTCTCTCCACGCCGGCACAACAAACAGTCAATGCCATCATTCCAGCGCGCGCGCTGCAAGAACTGGCGCGCATCGCCTCTGACGGCGAGCAAATGATCCAAATGATCATTCCAAAGGGCCGCGGACAGGTTGTCTTCCGCATCAAGGATGCAGAGCTGGTTTCACAGCTGATAGACGGTACTTTCCCCGATTATCACCAGATCATCCCGCGCTCCCACAAGTCACGCACACTGGTTCCAACCGCTGCCCTGCTCAAAGCCTGCAAACAGGCAGAGATTTTTGCCCGCGAAGGAACCAACGTGGTGCGCCTGAACATCAAAAGCAGCAGCGGTGATATGCAGCCGAGCGAAATGGAAATCTCAGCACACAGCGAAGAAACCGGATCCAATGAAACCATCGTCGAAGCCACAGTGGATGGCATTCCGTTGTTGATTGCCTTTAATGTCAAATATTTGCGGGAAGTTTTGGAAGTGATCAAAACGCCAAATGTGGCGATTGAGACTTCGGCAGCCAACGCTCCAGGTGTGGTAAGACCGGTTGGCGATGAGAACTTCCTGCATGTTATCATGCCAATGCATCTCGGATAATCAACTGATTCCAAGCAGGGGCGGCCCATGGGTCGCCCCTCATTTTATTAAAGAATGATATGACTTTTCCCAACCCCTCCACTGACCGCGTACTTAACATCTACCTGGCACTCACCCAGTATCCAATCCTGGCCGCACGCATCCGCGAAAAAATGCGGGCCGCGCTTTTTTCACGCGGGATCATACAGCAGGATTTTTTTGAAAACGAAGTACGTAAAAAGTCGGTGGAATCGCAGGTACGTGAGGGGCTGCAGAATCCGTTTGGTGAAGAATCATATGAAGTTTGGGAAATGCGCCGGGAGCGGGTAGGCGACGCACTGACTGATTTTTATTTTGCATACAACCTGCCCTATGACGAGTTTGAACGCATTGTGCGTCAGACAGTTGGTGAACGCGGCGCAGAACCCAACTTGATCACTTTTAACCCTGAATTGGCCCCTCAGGAAATGCTATTTGAGCAGGCAGAAACCATTGAACGCATGTCCGCGGAGAATCGCAAGCCTTTTGAGGCCCGCCTTAAAGAGATAAAAGTGGTTCTGATCCGTACGCTGATCAGCGACCAACTGGCTTATATCAAAATTGCGCGCAAATGGTTTACGGTTGCAGATCTTAATGACATCCGCAAACACAAAATCGGCTACGGAAAGATTGGCGGGAAATCTGCGGGCATGATGCTGGCTTACCGGATATTAAGTGAAATAGCCTCGGAGCAAGTGCGGAACTCCGTACGCCTGCCAACTTCCTATTTCTTGGCGTCAGATATTTTTTACACATTTATGGCTGCCAACGGATTAATTCATTGGGCAGATCAAAAATACAAACCAAATGCCCAAATCCGTGCGGAATACCCGCAAATTCTGGATGAATTTATCCAGGGCAAGTTTCCGCGCGATATCATCGACCGGCTGCGCGTTATCATCGACGAATTTCGTGGGCAGCCTTTCATTGCGCGCTCATCCAGCCTGCTCGAAGACAACTTTGGCACTTCCTTTGCGGGCAAATATGATAGTTTTTTCTGCCCCAACCAGGGCTCACCAGAAGAAAACCTGGCAGACCTGACCAATGCGATAGCGCGCATTTATGCCAGCGCACTGAACCCGAATGCGCTCATCTACCGCCATCTCAAGGGACTGGCGGATTATGACGAACGTGTGGCTATTCTGATTCAACCCGTACAGGGTGAAAAATACGGAAATTATTTCTTGCCGCACGGCGCAGGGGTGGCGTTCAGCCGCAACCTGTACCGCTGGTCACCGCAGATCAGACGCGAGGACGGTTTTTTACGGCTGGTGTGGGGACTGGGCACGCGCGCTGTAGATACGATTGGCAACGATCACCCGCGCCTGGTGGCCCTGAGTCACCCGCTTTTGCACCCAGCCTCGGCCACAAAAATGATCAAGCAATACTCGCAACAATTTGTAGATTTGATCGACCTTGAACAAAACAAACTGGTCAGCATGCCAGTGGAAAAGGTGCTCAACCCGCGCTATCCGGCACTACGTTACATCGCCCAGGTGGATGAGGGTGACTACCTGACGTCCATCCGCACCAGCACCGCCAGCGTTTCGAACATGGTCATCACCTTTGATGAAATGCTGCGCCGCACGCCTTTCGCTAAAATAATGCGCGAAATGCTCACTATTTTGGAAGAGTATTACAAATCTCCAGTGGATACCGAGTTTACAGTGGAAGTCACTGACCCTCATTCTCTCCAGCCAGGCATCATGATCAGCCTGCTGCAGTGCCGGCCACAAAGCCAGATCGAAAGCGATAATGCTGCCAGTATTCCGGAAGACTTGAAGGAAGAAAGTATCATTTTTGCCAGCCGCCGCATGGTCCCCCACGGCTCAATCGAAGACATCCGTTATGTTCTGTTTGTGACTCACGAAGGGTATTTCAACCTGCCCTCGCAGGCAGATCGCATCCGTTTGGAACGCACAATCGGGCAGCTCAATGCGGCTCTTAAAAACAATGTCTTTATCTGTGTGGGGCCAGGCCGTTGGGGCACTTCCACACCAGACCTGGGCGTGCACGTAGCCTACGGAGATATCTACAATACGCGCGCACTGGTGGAATTATCAGGCAGTGAAGTGGGTACATCCCCAGAGCCATCTTTTGGCACACATTTTTTTCAGGACATGATGGAGGCGCACATTTACCCGCTGGCCATAAACCTGGATGATAAAGACGCAATCTTTAATAGAGACTTTTTCTATAATACGCCCAACCACCTGGCTGAATGGTGCTCAGCCACAGATGAAACCCTTCTAAATGCCTTGAGGCTGGTGGATGTGCTGGATTACGCACCCGGGCGGCTCCTGTCACTGATCATGGATGACGATGAGGGCCGCGCAGTGGGCTTTCTACAAAATAAACCCGAAGTTGAACTCACCTAAAAACATAAACAACGCGCAATTATAGGGCAAATCAAGTCTATTTTTAATGTCAGTGAGATTGAGCGTTTTTTGCAGCTTAAAGCAAAAATGCCGTTCTCACTGACATTTTTTTTGTTAGATTATTTTTCAATTTTATAAACCGTAAAGCGTTTGTTGTTGAAAACCAAGGCAAGTTTTACATCCGCATTACAAGTTGTGACCTGATCTGGCGAAATCTGACCATTATCGCCCACCTTCTCATGCAGGGCAACGTAATCACCTTTCCGCAGGTCTTCGCAGCGCTCGGTCATAAAGGCATCCCGCGCCGTGAAGAGACGTAAAGCACGTGGGCGCATAAAAATAATCACAGCATTTTCGGGGGACCGGTGCTGGCAGAGATCCGGGACGGCATCGGACTCGTCCGACACGACCCGGTCCTGCGCGCGTTCGCCCTCGCCCAGATGTCGCTGGCCGCGCTGTGG
>JBBRWF010000150.1:0-9137 GCA_038249405.1 Anaerolineales bacterium | reverse complement strand
TACTCAGCGATTGAGAACGCCATGCAAGCCAATTCGGATGTGACCGGCATCTTGAGCATGGAATGCTGCTCAGTTGGCCCTGCTGGTGAGTATGTTAAACGAAACAATTTGAAGGATAAGGTCAAGGTAGTTGGTTTCGATCTGCTGCCCACTACGCTTCAGCTCATCAAGGAAGGGATCATCTACGCCACCATTGACCAGGACCCGATCAAGCAGGGTTACGAAGCCACTCGGTTAGTTTACAACATCCTGATGGGCAAACCAGCTGAGAGCATTGATACTGGCGCGAAAATCATCGACTCTTCCAACATTTCCGAATACTTAAAGTAAGAGAATTAGATTATGCCCGCACATCCTGAAGCTATCATCCAACTGGAAAAAATAACCAAGCGCTGTCCCGGAGTCCTGGCTCTTGACCAGGTCACGCTTTCCGTATTTCCGGGAGAAATTCATGCCATCATCGGAGAGAATGGTGCTGGCAAATCGACGCTGATGAACATCCTGGCGGGTGAACTGCAACCTGATGACGGGAAAATCTTATTCAATGGCTCTACCACGCTGATCCCCGACCCGGTTGCTTCAAGACACTTGGGGATCAGCGTGGTGTTCCAGGAACTTGCATTATGCCCCAACTTGACCGTCGCTGAAAATATCTCTCTTTGGATGGCGAGCGAGCAATGGGCGTTTGCTTTCCAAAACCGCCGACTTTACGCCGCTACTGCCAAAGAGATGCTGGATAACCTTGGTTTGGTGGATATTGATTTACACCAAACTGTGGGACAACTCAGTGTTGCTAAGCAGCAAATGGTTGAAATTGCCAAAGCGATCTCTACCAAGGCGCGGGTGTTGATCCTGGATGAACCGAACTCGGCTCTGACCCAGGATGAATCCGAACATCTATTTAGCGTAGCAAGGAAACTACGCGATGCAGGTGTCGCAATTCTCTATATTTCCCACCATTTGGATGAAGTTCTGGATCTGGCAGATCGGATCACAGTGATGCGCGATGGCGGGGTTGTAGATACATTCTTAACCGGTGATTCAACAGTCTCCAATCTCATTACACGTATGGTGGGGCGGGACATCGTGGCGGCAGAACGCGATTTCGATCATCAAAACCTTGGCGAAGCCGCTTTGGAGTTAGAGCAGCTATCAAGTCAAGGCTTATTTGATAATGTCTCTTTCCAGGTTCAAGCCGGGGAGATAGTTGGAATAGCCGGCTTACCTGATTCCCATAAAGATGAACTTGTGCAGGCAATTTTTGGCCTGGGGAACATTGAGAATGGAAAAATATTTCTAAAAGGTAAGCCCGTCAAAATTCATAACCCTACTGATGCAATCCGGCACGGGATGTTTCTGATCCCTGCAGACCGGCGAGGTGCAGGAGCTTTATTGCAGATGAGTCTTCAGGAGAATATTCTGGTTTCCAGTCTTCCCAAGATCAGCAGCATGGGTTTCTTACTAAAAAGTGAAGCAAAAGCGCTTGCGCGAATTCACTTTGATAACTTGGATGTTCGCGCAACCGGGCTTAGTCAGAAAATGGCAAACCTGAGCGGCGGTAACCAGCAAAAGGTAATCCTGGGGCGCGGCCTGGCGACTAAGCCGGCGGTGTTAGTACTACATGAACCGACACGCGGGATTGATATTGGCGCCAAGGCGGAAATTTACAAGATTTTGCAGAAACTTGCCGAACAAGGCGCAGCCATCCTGATCATATCGTCGGAATTGCCCGAATTGATCTCTCAATGTGACCGCATTCTGGTGATGCATACCGGACGCATCACCGGTTCATTCAAGCATATCGAAGCAACTGAAGAAGGTATTTTGGCCTGCGCTATGGGTCATGCAGAACATCTGGTTTAGTTTGAAGGAAAATAATCATGCAAAAACAAATCATAACAGTTGTAGGAAGTTTTGCAGTTGGTATGACCATGCGAACATCCCGTATGCCAATCTTTGGTGAGACCCTGATTGGTTCAGATTTTGATATGGGACCAGGCGGAAAAGGTTCCAACCAGGCCGTTGGTGTAGCCCGCCTGGGAGCAGAGTCGTACATCGTTGGTATCATCGGTGATGATAAGTTGGGCGAGATTGCGACAGATTTGTATAAGCAGGAAGGGGTCAACACCCGTTACCTTAAGAAGACACAACAAATGTCCACAGGTGTTGGTTTTATTATCCTGGACCAGGGTGGTAGAAATGGCATTATCCTGGATATGGCGGCCAATAAGTTAATGGATGAGGCGTTTGTAAATCTGGCAGAAACACAAATAGCATCCAGCAAAGTAGTGATGGCGGTGCTGGAAATCCCAACCGCAGCCGCCGGGCAAGCGATGGCCTTGGGCCGCAAGCATGGCGTGCTGACAATTCTAAACCCGGCACCAGCTGCTCTTTTGAGTGAAGAAATAATTCGAAATATAGATGTTATCACCCCAAATGAAACTGAACTTCGCATCCTGATGGGATTGGCACCTGACGACACCACCCCCACAGTCGAACTTGCACATTTATTGAAAGTTCGCGGTGCAAAAAACATTTTGGTCACAATGGGCGAGAAGGGTTCATTTGTCTTAACCGAAACGAGTGAAGTTTTTATTCCTGCGGTCTCGGTCGATGTCGTCGATACGACAGGAGCTGGCGATTCCTACAACTCCGGATTAGCAATAGCACTTGCGGAAGGCAGGGATATTGTTACCGCAGCTAAATTTGCTGCCTGCTCCGGTGCTCTGGCGTGTACCCGGCTTGGAGTTATCCCAGGCTTGCCAACCCGCGCCAACGTCGAAGATCTCTACCAAAAAACTTTTGCTTAATTAATTATCTTATCTACTTTTGGAGATTTCAACATGAAACGTTCTGTTATCCTTAACTCTGAACTCAGCCATGCAATTGCCAGCATGGGACACGGCGATATTATGATCGTATGTGATGCAGGTTTCCCAATTCCCAATTCCACCTGGCGGGTCGACCTGGCAGTAATCCAGGATATTCCTGATCTGGAAACCGTGCTGACTGCTATCTCAAAGGAGATGGTGGTAGAAAGCGTAGCTTATGCCGCTGAAATGGGGGCTAACAACCCTGTCTTGAAAGAAAAGGTCCATCGGATTTTTACAGACTCGGATTTTATGACATTCCCCCATTCAGAAATTTTGACTCAGATGGCTGCCAAAGCCAAAGTAATAGTTCGTACTGGTGCCTTTGACCCTTGGGGGAATATCCTGCTTTACTCGGGCGTGGATGTGCCAAAATGGTTTAGCAAGCCCGGCACGATTGCACCAGAAATTTATGCACGAAAAATGGGCAAGTAATCGATCGAAGTGACCCATGAAAATAAAACAAGAAGATAATTCTGGCTATGCCTTTACGCCACGACAGCGTGTTCAGTTTGCCCTGAATCACCAGGAGCCGGATAGAACACCGGTGGACTTCCTGGCTACCCCCGAAGTGTGGGCGAAGTTGATCAGTCACTTTCACCCCAAACTCGGACAGGTTGATTCAGGTGGATTTTTCTCATCAGAACAAGAGGCAGTCTTGCGACATTTGGAAGTGGATTGTCGCATAATTTCCTATGATATGTTTTGTGCTCCACCGGAAGGTGTTCTCAAAGCAGGCGCGAGCATTGATTGGTGGAGTTCCCTTTCTCGTTCGACACCAAACCGTATGTGGCGGCAAATACTATCAGACGGTTCAACTTATGATATTTGGGGACACCACACCCGCACCCAGGCGAACCCCACTGGAAACTATGAAGAGTTTATATCCTGGCCATTGAAAACAGCGAGTTCCGTGGATGAATTGAAATCTTTCTTGTGGCCTACTCCGGATTGGTGGGATTTCTCCTGCTTGCCGGATGCTATTCGAAAAATTGATCCTGATGGAGTGCACTCTTTACGTTTTCGAACAGGTACTGTTTTTGAGTGCGCCTGGCAACTGCGCGGTATGGAGCAGTTTTTGACCGATATGGCCCTTTCACCTGAAATCCCATTGTACATTTTGGATCGGATTACAGACGTTTTGGTAGAAAATACTCGCCAGGCTTTGATGCTCGCAAATAATGAGATTGATACTGTGTATTTCTATGATGATGTCGGTGCACAGAACGGATTGCTCATATCGAAAAATATGTGGCGTCGCTTTATCAAACCATTTCATCAGCGCATTATTGAAGTGGCTCATGAAGCTGGGAAAAAGGTGATGTACCATACTGACGGGGCTATATTGTCATTAATTCCTGAATTAATCGATATGGGTGTGGATATTCTTGACCCAATTCAGCCAACAGCAAAAGATATGATGCCGGATCGTCTGAAAACTGAGTTTGGCGATCGCCTCTCGTTTCATGGCGGAGTGGATATTGTTGGGACTCTTCCGCTTGGTACGCCCGAAGATGTGCGTAACGAGGTAATCCAACGAGTCCAGGTTTTAGGTGCCGGCGGAGGATACATCTTATCAAGTTCACATCACATCCAATCGGACACTCCTTTGGAGAATGTGCTGGCAATGTATGAGTCTCAACTGCGTTATCGCTCGAGTGAAGTATAAAATCTTTTGGGTGACTGGCATTTTATTAATTCTGATGTCAGCTTGTATCCCTAAGCCATCAGTTGTCAAAGCAATTCTTTTCTATGCACCATCTTGCACACATTGTGCGGACGTTGTAAACAATACGATCACATCAGTTCAGAGCAATTATGATCACAACCTGAACCTTGTGTGGATTGATGTTACAGGTAAACATGGTCGCGATTTATATGAGAAATGCATTGCACATTACAATACGTCGCCAGAACAGATAACATTTCCTATTATATTGATAGGTGACCAGATTCTGTTTGGTAGTAAGTTAATTAATAATTTCCCATCGGCAGTCCAGACTTCCATTGACACTGGTGGTTTGGATTGGCCGAAAATTGACGGGTTTGAATGTAGCCCTGATGGATGATCAGTTCTAAGAGGATTTTTACAATGAACGAATCATTTGCTAAGCTTTATGAAGCCATTCTCGAAGGTGATGTTGCCGGAACAAAAGAAGGTGTTCAGATCGCGCTGGACGCAGGTCTAGAACCTGGGTCCATCCTTAACGAAGGCATGATTTTAGCAATGAAGGAAGTTGGCAGGTTATTTGAAGAAGGGGATTATTTTGTACCAGAGATGCTTATCGCAGCACGTGCCATGCAAGGTGGATTGAGCTTGTTGAAACCGTACCTGTTGCGCAGCGATGTTAAATCTGTTGGTACTGTCGCGATTGGAACTGTCAAAGGTGACTTGCACGATATTGGCAAAAACCTGGTGGCGCTGATGCTTGAAGGTGCTGGTTTTGAGGTGATTGACCTGGGTGTGGACGTGACCCCGGAAAAATTTATCGAAGCGATTGTCGTCGGTGGTGCAAATATTGTGGCCTTTTCAGCGCTGCTGACCACGACGATGCCTAACATGAAAACCACAGTTGAAGCTATCCAGCTAGCTGGGCTGCGCGACAAAGTCAAGATTATCATTGGCGGTGCACCGGTTACTCAAGATTATGCCAACCAAATTGGTGCTGATGGATATTCATCCGATGCAAGTCGGGCGGTCAGCCTGGCACAATCCCTGATGGCAGCGTAACTATGAGCGAGAATTTAACCACCCTCTTGAAATCGAAAACGAAAACCATCACCATTAACCGCGATTTGCCGACTGCCATCATCGGCGAACGCATCAACCCCACCGGGCGCAAGGCTGTCCTGGAAGCCCTGCAGGCTGGCAACTTTGACATTGTGCGTCAAGACGCCATCAGCCAGGTGGCGGCCGGGGCAGCGGCGCTGGATATCAATGCCGGTGTGCCGGGTGCTGACGAACCATCGCTGATCCAGCAGATCATTCGCAATGTCACCGAAGTAGTCGATGTGCCGTTGTGTATTGATACCGCCAACCCGCTTGCACTTGCGGCGGCACTCTCCATTTATGAAGGCAAAGCCCTGATAAATTCCGTCAATGGCGAGGAGCGTTCCCTGGCGAGTGTACTGTCTCTGGCCAAAGAACACGGTGCTGCAGTGATTGGGCTGTGTATGGACGATAACGGCATCCCAGCTACGGCCGCAGCGCGTTTTGCAGTCGCAGCGCGCATTATTGAGCGCGCCGCGAAATACGGGATTCCACTTGAAGACGTGGTCATTGACCCACTGGCTATGGCCATGAGCGCGGACAGCAAGGCTGGCAGGATTGCACTCGAAACCATCGAGCTGGTGGTGAAAGAGTTCGGTGTCAATATCTCCATGGGTGCCAGCAATATTTCTTTCGGCATGCCAGATCGAAAGTTCATCAACGCCACCTTTATTGCCATGGCCATCCATGCCGGGCTGACCTGCCCGATCACCAACCCGCTTCTCACGGAAGTCAACACCGCTGTGCTGGCCGCCGACCTTTCGATGGGCCGTGATGATTACGGCATGCGCTGGATCAAGGCTTTTCGTAGGCGAGAGAAGGAAAAGGCCCGGGTACAATAAATTTTTATGGAAGCCTGGTTTTCCTTACAAATTGTAGCTTTGTACAACTCATCTTGTTTCATGGTGTTCGTGATAAAACCTATAAAATAGTTCTCAAGGCCGACTCTACGTTTGATATGTGGCCCCTTTGGGGCACAGTGCATAGGTATTTTTAAAGCGAGAGGGTAGTTGCTACCCCTTACTTTTTGATCATTCCGCTAGCTCGTCCGCGAATTACTCAACCGGTCGAATCCAATCCGCCGCCCTACAGAACTTATAGAAGGAGTTTGTGAAAAGAACAACTATTTCGTAGACGGTTTGGGCAAAAACAGCGAAACCCATCAAAACCTAAATTTTTCCAATAACTTTATAGATAGGCTCTGTTTTCCAGGTTATTAAGTCTAATACTCTTCATCGTCGTTTTTATCATCATCGTCCCACTCTTCTGATTCTTCCAAATCGTCCAGCTCATCTTCGTCCCGCTCTTCTTCACTATTTACAGCACCATCGGCTGTTTAGTAAGTGGCACAACCATGATCGGATCAATTTCAACCGCAACTGCAGCACAATAGCTTTCGCCGATAAGTACACAGTCAGCATAATGGCTACGGATACGGGGCATAATTTCCAGTATATTTTGCGATGGGCGAATCACATCCACAGACTCATCTGCAATCCTCTCGTGCAGAATTACAAGCGAGCTATTCCATCCTATTTTATTTCTTTGAAGTTGTCGAAAATACAGGGCTATGCCTGCTTTGATCGCGCAATCATTCCAGCTTTACGCCCTCATTTGCAATCTTGGCCGACTCCACGTAGCGCAACGGCATTGAAGGGCTATTCCATCCGCCCGCATCCTGCAGCCGGTCGATTGCGGTTCCGCTGCGGGCTGCCTGGGTAGCCCAGTAGTGCCTGCAATCATGCGCCGATAGGCTAGCCACGCCAAGTAACTGCCCAAGATCCGCGACGCGGTTCGTGATTGCGCGTTCGCTCATGCCTTGGGCGGTCAGAGTACGGAGCGTTAAATAGAATCTGATTGTTGGTAATAACACGACCACAGATCAGTTCTTGGCAAAAGTAGAACTCTTTGACCCGGCAAGGGGCATATCCACAATAAATCCATTTTGAAGATATACCCATCATGGTTTTTTGCAAATATACTTCGTACAATATAGATTGCACAATGATTAACCGGCGTATTCAGCCCGATAATCAACTTTCCGGAGCAAGTAAGATGTCAAAAATACTTCGGATAATCCAGTTTAGAGCGTGGCTACCAGTCCGGACAACGCACGGTACAGTTCTATAAAGCATATCTTGTCAAAGCATTTCTTGTAATATTGTGACGGCTTAGCGGTTACTCATATTTATCGGGTAGCCATCAGAAATCGCCGCTTGATCTCAATTGACCATCGTAATAGCATGGAAACATTGTTTCTTCGGCGAAACTGTTCGTTCCAGATTGACGGCTTTGTAGCAGTCTCTGGGCAAAAGTTACAGCACACATCTCGAACTATTTTTTCAACAATCTGTAAAAGCGGCTGGTGACACCGGGCCTTGCCAAAAAATTCTTTGTCCGCAATGTAGCAAGGCACCCTACTTCATCTATATTACACTAGCAGCTCCACAGCCTTCTCCAGATCCCGCTCACCTGGCGTGATATAGATGCGCGTGGTATTCAAGTCACTGTGTCCAAGAAGGGCAGCAACCTTCTCTAGGCTGACACCTGCATTGATCAAGTTTTTCGCAAACGAGTGGCGCAGGGTATGGGCATGGACTTCAATCCCGGCGCGCTGGCCAATCAGTTCCAGGCGACGGTGCACCCCGCTGGCAGATAAACCTTCTCCGCGCTTGCCAGTCAACAGCAGCGAACCACCATCCGGGCGTACTTTGAGCCAATCTCGCAAGACGTTTCTGACCTCGCTGTTAAGTGGGATCTCCCTATGTTTCGCGCCCTTACCCTGGCGCACGATGATTTTCCCCTTACGCTCACCAAGCTCAATATCCGCGAGTTTCGCGGAGCAAAGCTCTTCAACTCGCAACCCGGTGTTCAGCAGAACCGCTAGAATTGCTCGGTCACGGATGGCTTGTTGTTTGGCCGCCGGCCTTTGCGCAGAGGATAAACCCCTCTCAGTTTCGCGCAGAAGGGCCGCCTGCTCGCGACGATCCAGGTATTTCGGAGAAAGTGCTACCCTCTCTACGCTTTTCGGGAATTTTGGAAGCGCATCGATCTGACCAACATCCATCGCCCAGCGCGCCCAGGCGCGAATTGCAGCCAGTTTACGATTGGTGGAGGCTGGCTTGGACTTGCGAGTCGTCAGCCAGCTTTTGTATTCGCGCAGGTCCGTAGGCGTCAGCCGCGCGGGGGTTAGCTCATCGCCATTGGTCTGCTTGAACCATTTGGCAAAATGCTCAACATCCCCAATGTAGCCCGAAATGGTCAGCGGCGAGGCATCCTGTTCGTGCAAATATTCCTCAAAATTCTTCATCTTCCGGTTCTCCAGGTTCATTATCATCTGTTTCGCCCCATTCATCTTCGCGGGCTTCCACCTCTTCTACCAGCTTGAGTATGGCCTGATAGGGATAACTCTCGGTTTCATCCGATGCATACTCCGGGTGTACGACCACGGCATCCAGGACAGCGGTAGGATGCACGGCCAGAAAGATATCGTCGTC
>JBBRWF010000149.1:0-9139 GCA_038249405.1 Anaerolineales bacterium | reverse complement strand
GCAGCCTCTCGGTACAGACTCAATGTCGATACGCTCGAAGACCATGAGTGATGCCACCAAAGGCAAGATCGTGGCTGAAATGGAAAACCGTTTTGGCAGCAAGGCAACTGTATTGAACTTCACCTCGGTCAGCGCCGCCATCGGCAATGAAGTTGCCAAAGCTGCCGCTGGAGCCGTTGCACTGGCTGCCCTGGCGATCCTATTCTACATCTGGTTTGCCTTCCGCAGCATCGAGCATGCCTTCCGCTACGGTACCGCGGCAGTTATCGCGATGCTGCACGATGTGCTGGTACTGGTGGGCGTGGAAGCGATTCTGGGTGTAACCCTGGGATGGCAGGCCGACTCACTGTTTTTGACAGCGCTGTTGACGGTCATTGGTTTCTCGGTGCACGACACGATCGTGGTATTTGACCGCATTCGTGAAAACCTGGGCATCTACCGCCGCGTGGATTTTGAAACGGTTGTGAATCACTCGGTTGTGCAAACCCTGGCACGTTCGATTAACACCCAACTTACGGTTATGATCACGCTCTTCGCCCTGGCACTCTTCGGCGGCGAAAGCATCCGGCACTTCGTGCTGATCCTGCTGGTTGGTGTGTTCAGCGGCACATTTTCTTCCATCTTCAACGCCGCGCCGATCCTGGTGGTGTGGGAAAACCGCGAATGGAACAACTGGTTCAAGCGCGGCAATAAAAGCGAAGCTGCTGCCTGAGTTGTTTGAATAGTATGCAAAGTTACAAGGCGCGCCAATCTGGCGCGCCTTGTTTTTTATGACCGGGCCTGATACGTAAACTCTGCCAAACGCAAAACAATGTGAAGGCAAGGCAAGTTAAAGCAAAATCTCCCGTTTCCGGGAGATTTTCAGGCTGGGGGCAAAGGATTTGAACCTCTACTAATTGAGTCAGAGTCAATCGTCCTGCCATTAGACGAGCCCCCAAAAGTGGAGCGGAAAATATTCTAACATGCCATCCCAAAACAAGCAAGAGCCAGTTCAGCTTTTAGGTGCGGTTTCCCTGGCTGCCCGGCGGGTGTTATCTTCAATATCCAGCAAGATCAACAGGATATTCGCGGCTACCTGGAGGATGATAAATAGCATGCCGCCCTGAAAAACATGGGAGAGTGTGACAAAGACAAAATACCCATCGACCGGATATCCGCCTGTAAGCGCCCCATACACGTTCTGAAAGGCATTATAGGCCGCTTCAGCAACATAGGCAGCCAGAACCAGCCAGGCCATGATACGCGTCCAAAGTTCAAGGCGCAGCACCGAGTCGAGTTCAAAATAGGTTCCTAAAAAACCTGAGGATGGTTTCATTGAATGTCACTCCTGTCAGCAAGGTCTGTTTGTTATAATATAGTGCGCGCGGTCACAAAATGGCTTTTGAGATTTATCAAATAGCGCAATTTGCGGCTGCTCCGGTTATAGAATATTGATTGAGAAATTATAAGCGAAAAAGGATGACCCAATGGATTCCAACGAGACCCCCCGTCCGACTAACTTTATCAGCGAGGCTGTTGCCGAAGATTTGCGCAGCGGTCGTTTCAGCTATGTGCGCACCCGTCTACCACCAGAACCCAATGGCTATTTGCACATCGGACATGTCAAGGCTTTTCTGATTGATTATTTTACCGCGAAAGAATTCGGCGGGGAATTGATCCTGCGCTTTGATGATACCAACCCGGCCAAAGAAGAAACTGAATTTGTGGACGCGATCTTGGAAGATGCAGAGTGGCTGGGCATCAAATGGAATAAGATGACGTTTGCTTCTGACTACTTTGACGAGCTCTACGAATGGGCTGCGCGCCTGATCAAAATGGGACTGGCCTATGTGGATGACCAGACCCAGGAACAGATGAGCGCCAGCCGCGGCACTCTGCCCAAGGGCACGAAGTGGGGCGATGGAGAGTCGGCGCTTAAACCAGGGATTGATTCGCCCTGGCGCAACCGTACAGTGGAAGAAAACATCGACCTGCTCGAACGCATGAAAAACGGCGAATTCCCTGAAGGGAGCCGGGTTTTGCGCGCAAAGATCGATATGAGCCACGCGAACACGCTGCTGCGCGACCCGGTTATGTATCGCATTATGCACGTCTATCATCACCGCACCGCTGACAAGTGGCACATCTACCCGATGTACGATTGGTCGCATGGGCAGAATGATTCGATGGAAGGCGTGACCCATTCGCTGTGTTCCAACGAATACATCATCCACCGCCCACTTTACGAGTGGTTTCTGGAAAAACTGGGAGCCTTCCCCAGCCGGCAGATCGAATTCTCGCGTCTGAACCTGACCTATGCTATGATGAGCAAGCGCAAGCTGCGCAAACTGGTGGAGATGGGTATGGTGAAGGGCTGGGATGATCCGCGCCTGACAACGCTACGCGGCATTCGGCGGCGCGGTGTGACCCCGGAAGCGATTATCAAATTTGTGACCGGCACGGGTGAAACCAACAACGACAGCTGGGTCGAAATGGCCCAGTTCGATGCCATTGTCCGCGACGATCTGAACAAAGTTGCCTCGCGCCGAATGGGCGTGCTGCACCCGCTCAAGCTCGTGATCGACAATTACCCGGAAGGGCAGAGCGAGGAGATGGATGCCGTCAATAACCCGGAAGACGAAAGCGCCGGGACGCGCAAGGTGCCTTTCTCCAGAGTGCTTTACATCGAACAGGATGACTTTCGCGAAGTACCGCCGCCCAAATTCTTCCGCCTATACCCTGGAAACGAGATCCGCCTGCGCTACGCATACCTGGTGCGCTGCGTGAGCGTGGTCAAGGATGAGCAGGGCAATATCACCGAGGTGCATTGCACGTATGACCCCGCCACGCGCGGCGGCAACGCCCCGGATGGGCGCAAGGTGAAATCCACCATTCACTGGGTTTCGGCTGAACATGCCGTGCCCGCCGAAGTGCGCCTGTACGAGCGCCTGTTCACCCAGGAGAACCCGGACGAAGGCGATGATTTCCTGTCTTTTATCAACCCCGCCTCGCTGGAAGTGCTGAAAAACTGCTTCGTCGAACGCTCGCTGGGCGAAGCCAGGGTAGGTGACAGGCTTCAGTTTGAACGGACAGGCTACTTTTGCGTGGATCCGGACTCGAAACCGGATAAGCTGGTGTTCAACCGAACGGTGACGCTCAAAGACAGTTGGGCGAAGATCGAAGGAAAATAAGGGTAAATAAAAGGACAGGGCGGCTAAAACCGCCCTGTCCTTTTGGTATTTAGTGTAAGTTCTTAACCGGCTGAAGCCGATACAACGCAGTCCAATGCCTATAGCATCTCCAGCATCTCAATCGCAGTGCGCAAGCGCTGGAGAACCTTTTCGCGGCCGACGATTTCCATGCTCTCAAAAAGCGGCGGGCTGACCATTTGACCGGTGACTGAGACACGCAAAATGCCAAAGACTTGCCCGGGGTTGTATCCCAGGCTTTCGACCAGCGCGCGCAAGGGCGGCTCGGCGGCGGCATGTGACATCTCCGGCAGGCTTACAAGAACCGCCAGGGTTTTGCGAGCCACGTCCGCGGATTGCGCAGCGGTCAGATTTTTTGCCACCAGATCGGCAGGGTTGGGGCTGACCTCTTCGCGGAAGAACCAGGCCGCAAAGGGCAGGCAGTCATCCAACGTGACTAATCGCTCGCGAATAAGGGGCACGATCTTCAAAAGTTTGGCGTCATCCACCTCCAGGCCGGCATTGACCAGGTAGGGCTTGAGGCGCGCAGCCAGGTCGTCCAGCTTCAGGCGGCGAATATGCTCGCCGTTGAAGTAATCGAGCTTGGCAAAGTTGATCGCCGCCGGGGAAGGGGTTAATTTGGTGATGTCAAACTTCTCAACCATTTCGTCGAGAGTCAGGATATCTTCGGTTTCGCCAGCGCCCCAGCCCATGAGCGCGACCCAGTTGAGCGCGCCTTCGGGTGTAAAGCCCAGGTCGTGCAGGTCTTTAACAAAGATGGAGTAGCCGTCCTTCATGGCATCGGCGGCTTCGCGTTTGCTCATCTTGCCCTTGCCGCTGGGCTTTAGGAACACCGAAAGATGGACCCAGACCGGTTCCTGCCAGCCAAAGGCGCGCACGATGTTGACATGCAGCGGGAAGGTTCCCAGCCACTCGGAACCACGGAAGACATGCGTAATCTCCATCAGGTGGTCATCGACCATGGCAGCCAGGTGATAGGTGGGCAGGCCATCAGACTTGAGCAGCACGGTATCATCCAGCAAGCGGTTCTCGATGGTAATATCGCCACGCAGCTGGTCATGGGCGGTTGTAGAGCCTTCCTGGGGCATTCTAAAGCGAATGACATACTTCTCACCGCTGGCGATACGGCGGGCGGCTTCTTCAGGCGCGAGGTCACGACAGGTACCGTCATAATGTGTATTTATCTTATTTTTCTGCTGCTCGGTGCGCACTTTTTCAAGTCTTTCCGCACTGCAAAAACAGGGGAAAGCCTTGCCCATCTGCACGAGCTTTTCAGCGTATTCAAGGTAGATGGGCTTGCGGTCAGTCTGGCGGTAAGGTCCGAAGGGCCCGCCAATATCAGGGCCTTCGTCATAATGGATGCCAAACCAATTTAACCCGTCGATGAGTTCCTGTTCAGCGCCGGCAACATAACGCTTCTGATCGGTGTCTTCAATACGCAAAATGAACTGCCCGCCAACTTTGCGGGCCAAAAGATAGTTATACAAGGCTGTGCGCGCGCTCCCCAGGTGCATGTGCCCGGTGGGGGATGGCGCAAAGCGCACTCGAACTGGTGCAGTAGTCACTCGAACCTCCAAATTTTATAAATCCAGCGCCTTATGGCGCATAATAATACTTTCCACCAACCCGATGGCGATCATGTTCGCCACCAGGGAACTGCCACCGTAACTGACGAAGGGCAAGGTCAGCCCGGTAGCGGGCATCAGGTTGAGATTAACACCGATATTAACAATCGCCTGAAAAGCGATCAGGGTGGCAACACCATAGGACACCAGCGCGCCGAATGCATCGCGCGAGATGCGCGCGGCATACAAACAGCGCCAGACGATAAATATGACCAGCCCGATAATCAGGATTGCGCCTACAAATCCAAGCTCATGGGCAGTGGTAGAGAAAATGAAATCCGACCAGCGCACCTTGAGGAAACGCAGCTGAACCTGGGTGCCGTGCCCGTATCCCTGACCAAACCAGCCCCCCGAACCAATTGAAATGAGTGCCTGTTGAATATTATAAATATCACCGTATCGCGCGTTGGGATCTGGCGAAACAAAATTCAAAACACGACGCATTTGATATTCCTGCACAACACCCGCCTGCACCAGAAGCGGGAAAGTTATCGCGACTGCCGCCAATCCCGATAATGCATACCCCAGTAAATGCGTCAAAGGAATTCCTGCGAACCAGAGCAGTACAAACCACAACACGATCAACACAATCGAGGTACTCAAATTGGGCTGCAAAAGCACCCAGACTGTGATACCCATCGCAATCATCAAACTACGAAAGACCCATTTGGGGTTATTCATCTCGTGCATGTGCTGGACAAAAAAATGCGACAATGAGAGGATCATCACCAGCTTGGCAAATTCAGATGGTTGAATAAACACCAGGGTGGTGCGAAACCAGCGCGCCGAACCAAAGAGGGCTGCGCCAATGATGTTGAGCGCAAGCAAAACAATGATTATGCCAACATAGAGGGTATTGCTGATGGAAGACCACAGGCGATAGTCTATCCCGGCGATCAGAAGCAACAAACCAAAACCGATCAACGCAAAAATAATCTGGCGATTGACCAGCGGGGTGGTAACGGTTAATTCATAGTTTCCAGCAAGGGCAGAACGAATCATCGTAACCCCGATGATCACCAGGATGGTCACCGCCCCCAACAGCCAGAAATCGAAATATCGCCAGAAACCTCCGCGCATATTTTTGTTTGGCGTGCAACGGGCTAACCCGTTGGCGCAAGAGTTTTTCTACCCGGAGCGGCGCCGATTGACTACACGTAAAGGAATATCGGCCACCAGGCGCTGTGAGCGGCCTTCGTTTTCCACTTCGATACGCACGCTAGAAGCATCAATATCGATATGTTTTGAAATAGCCAAAATCAAATCGTTCTTGAGAGACTCCAATTGAGTGGGAGACAGATCAATACGATCATGAATCAACACCAACTGCAAGCGCTCCTTGGCGTTTTTGGCACTCTTTTTTCCGGTGAGGCGCTCAAAGAAATTCATGTTACTTCCTTCCGGTAAACTTGGTCAGCCGGTCCCACAAGCTGTGAGACTCCAGATCAAGAAAGGGCACATCCTCACCATTTAAGCGGCGCGCAATATTGCGAAAGGCCTGCCCGGCACGGCTTTTGCCTTCCAACGCCAGCGGCATGCCGCGGTTGGAGGCCATGACCACATTTTCATCTTCGGGCACTATACCGATCACTTCAATGCGTAAAAGGTCATACACATCATCCATCGAAAGCATATCTCCGCGCTTGACCATGGCCGGGTTGAGCCGGTTAATGATCAACGCTGGTGGAGCTTTTTCTTCCGCTTCCAACAAACCAATCACCCGGTCGGCGTCGCGCACAGCGGACATTTCAGGGTTGGTTACGATTAGAATATTATCAGCCGCGGCGATTGAATTGCGAAAACCACGCTCGATACCAGCCGGGGAATCAATAATAATCCAATCCACCTCCGGACGCAGTTCATCGCACAAACGCACCATATCACTGGGGGAAACCGCATTCTTATCGCGCGTTTGCGCGGCTGGGATCATGAACAACTCAGGCAGGCGCTTGTCGCGGATCATGGCCTGACGGGTACGGCAGCGACCTTCGACGATATCCACGATATCGTAAACGATTCGATTTTCCAGTCCCATGACCACATCAAGGTTACGCAGGCCAATGTCACCATCAATACAAACAACTTTTTTCCCGTCCGAAGCCAGCGCTACGGCAATATTGGCAACTGTAGTGGTTTTGCCCACGCCACCTTTGCCAGAGGTGACAGTAATTACTTTTGCTGTCATCGTTTACTCCACGCTAAGATTGAGTCCAAACCTCGGCCTGCAATTGACCGTTTATAATGCGCACAATTTCGGGTTGGGTTTTTCCATGCCGCGCCGGGGCTATTGCTATCTCGCCCGCAATGCGAAGCTGCGTGGGTGATAAATCCAACGCACAGACAACGGCATCGCGATTCCCGTGCGCCCCGGCATGCACTACACCGCGCAAGCGCCCCCAGACAATCACACTACCCCCGGCAACCACTTCGGCCCCAGAGTTTACATCACCGAATATGATGGCATGCCCGGTAGATTCTACACGCATGCCTGAGCGCAATGTCTTATTAACACAGACAGCCACTTCATCATCGGCTTGTTTGGATGTGGAAACGGATCCACGCATTTTTTCTGGAGGGCGCGGCTTGGGAAGTTTGGTTGCCAGGCCCAGAATTTGAGCGGTGTTCTCAGTGAGGGTCGAATTGCTCAAAACCGCCCAGAGCATGATGCCGCGTTCTGAGAGCTTATCGCGCAATTGACTCAGTTCTGCGCTTTTTAATGCCTGGTTGCCAACATCCAGAGAGAGCCGGGCACCCTGAAAAAAAGCGGGCTGTTCTTCTATGCGCTGCAACAAGGCACGCTGAACAACAGGCCATCCGGCATCGCCCAGCGATACCAGCAGCCCATCGCGTATACCTTTGATCTGCACAAGTGAGGAATCGTCTGCCATAGCAAATGTTGAAAAATTATAGCACAGCCTAGGGAGCTTTACCTTGCTGTGCCGTATCAATCGCCTTGAGCTCGAAGTATGCTTCCAGAACGCGGCGCACAATGGGAGCCGCTACGCTGGCACCTTCGCCACCGTTGTAGCAAAATGCAACGACAACGATCTCAGGATCATCGTAAGGGGCATATGCTACCGTCCAGGAATGGGTAGGCCAGGAGCCAAAATTACAGCGATTGGCGGCCTGGGCTACGTTGTCACAATATTCGGCGGTTCCGGTTTTGCCTGCCACCGGAATATCAAAGGGGGTTGTAAATTCCTGTGTTCTGCCAGAAAAGACTGCATTTAGGGTACCCAGCGGATCGGATGTTACAGCGAGGCGCATGCCTTCCTGGATTTTCTTTACGACTTCTGGCCTGACTGTTTTTTTCAAACCGGTGGGGGTGCAATAGGGACCATCACATTGAAAGTCATTGATGATTGCGTCCGTTGTAATATCCCACTGGGTATTTCCAATAAAGGGCGAAATTTGCCAGGCACCTTCATTGAAGACAGCTTTACCGGTTTCATCCGTTCCACAAAAACCGGAGGCGGGATCTCCAATGGCATTGGGCTGTGTGCAAACACTGTACAGGGTTGTATTGGAAATATTATAGACAGTATCACACCAGCCGGAAGTCAGCTCACCATTTTTGGTTTTTACAGTGCATTGATGGTAAAGGTTGCCGTATTTATCGCGCCAAATGGTCATGGGCTTGCCATCGGTGTCGGTAATCTCGCGCACAAAGGTGGGTTGGACGTGTTTGCCATCATTGGCAATCGTGGCGGCTGAAAGAAGCACCTGCAAAGGTGTAGCCAGCACATAGCCTTGACCTACAGAGGCAATGTAAGTATCGCCGGTGCTCCAGTTCTCGCCGCGATTGATACGCTTCCACTGCGGAGATGGGATGAGGCCCTTTGCTTCACCGAGCAGTTCGACATACGATTTCTGATCATAACCCAGGGCTCTGGCATATTCACGCAAGCGTTCAATGCCGAGGCCCTGTGGAACCTCGGTCTTGTAACCACCGCCCAGTTTGTAAAAACAGACATTGCTGGAAAAAGCAATACAGTGCAAAAAGTCAATCGTGCCGAACCCGGCCTCATTCCAATCCACGAAAGGTCTCTGGCGGCCAGGGTCATTCGGCGAAAAAGATTCGGTTAACACCAGTTGCCCGGGAGCCTCGATCACCTGATCCAGGGTAACAATGCCCTCATTCAACGCACCGGTGGCAGTCGATAACTTGAATACCGAGCCGGGCGGGAACTGATCTGAGACGGCATGGTTCAACATGGGTTTGGCCGGGTCTTGGGCCAACTGGTTGTAATAATAGGCAGGGATAAAGCGCGCCATACGGTTATTTTCAAAGGTTGGAAAAGAGACCATCGCCAGGATTTCGCCGGT
>JBBRWF010000148.1:0-9158 GCA_038249405.1 Anaerolineales bacterium | reverse complement strand
AGCCTCTTCTGTAGCCACCTCGGCCTTGGAAGAGAGCGAAGCTGCCAAATGATAGATTATATCGAAATCATAATCATAGAACTGCTTTATGCGATTTACCAAATCTCCCTGCAGATGCTCTGCTGACAAAGATCGAAAACCTTCTGGCAGAGGCGCCAGATCAGAAGTAACGACCCGATAACCGCCACGCGCTGAAAGGTTTTGAACAAGGGCCTGACCGATCTCTCCACACGCGCCGGTGACCAACACAGCTTTTTCACTCATCAATTAGCTCCTTATGCTAGAATGCTATAACGGAGGGCATATTGCCGTTTCGGCAATATGATTTTACAATATTCCCTCATTAAAAACCTGTTACATTTATCATCAGTTTGCCCGGTACTTGTACCAGCCTTTTTCTTAAAAACTTGAAGCGAGTATTTAACCTTAAAGACAAAATGCGTCATTTACCCACCCTACTTTTAATTATCTGTCTTATGCTACCTGCATGCTCGGCGCAGGTTCAGACAGGTTTAGAAACAGACACCAGCCAGGAGGCAACCGCTTCCATCCCTGCGCCGGGGACTGCCACCGCAGTTATCGATTGGTTTCCGGCAACTGCCACATGGACTTCATCGCCAAATATTGAACCAAGCGCCACCCCGATGTTGTTACCCGGGCTGGAACAACAGATTTTTTCCGATGATTTCAGCCAGGTGGATGAGTGGTCACGCGCAAAAACAACGAGCGATGGCGGAAACAGTATCATTCTGAACCGAAATCGTATTACCCTGGCGGCCAATATAATGCCAGTTACGCTAACCAGCCTGCAAAAAAGCCTGGTAATAAACGATTTTTATGCCGAAATAACGGTTTCGATTAACCGCTGTTTTGGACCAGATGCTTATGGCATGTTATTCCGTGCTGGAAACGAAACATATTCTTACCGGTTTCTACTAAATTGCAGCGGCAAAACGCGTGTGGAACGCGCACAGGATGGCAAAACCATGCCCTTGCAAGATTGGCTTCCGAGCGGAGACGTGCCACCGGGTGCGCCGGGCCAGGTTAAAATGGGTGTATGGGCAGCCGGTACAGAAATGCGCTTTTTTCTGAATGGGCGCTACCAATTCAGTGTCATCGATCCGCTTTTCAAAAGCGGCAACCTGGGTGTTTTTATCAAAGCCAGCAGCCCGGATGGAATGAACATCAGCTTCTCGGATTTAACAGTGAATTCGGTGACTTATGCTTCGCCAACACCTACGGCCATCCCTTCCAAAACTCCAACCCCCACGCGCACGCCCCGCCCCACACCATAATGGCTGGAGTGGTTGCAGGATACGCCACTGGCTGATAAACTGACAAATATGCCCAATAAACTGAACGATCTCGATCCAAAAACCTGGCTTAAATTCCAAAAATCCTGGTTCATCCATAACCCACCGCCACGAAAAAAGGGTGTTCTACGGCATCCTGCCAAATTTCCAGAAACCCTGGCCCAGGAGTTTATTGAGTTTTTTACCAAACGAGGCCAGACGGTTCTGGACCCGATGGCTGGAACCGGGTCCACGCTGGTAGCAGCGCTGCGCTGCGGGAGAAATTCTTACGGTATTGAATTAAACCCAACCTATGCGCAAATCGCCAGCGAGGTTGTCGCTCTGGAAAAAGCCAACCTGCCCGAGGAACTGGCAGATAGTAACCTTGCGGCTGAGGTAATTAATGGGGATGCGCAAAATGCCAGCCTTTACGGCATACCACCAGTGGACTATGTGCTGACCTCGCCACCCTACTGGGATATGCTGCATGCGCGGGGGGCGGAAAATCAAAAAAAACGACGAACTGATGCTGATCTGGATGTAGTTTATTCGGACGATCCGAACGATGTGGGTAACTTGCATGATTACCAACAGTTTTTGGAGCGGCTGGTACTGATTTATACCAATTTGAAACCTTTATTACAAGAAAAGGCTTACCTGACGATCATCGTCAAGAATGTCAAAAAAGGGGGCAAAATCTACCCGCTGGCATGGGATCTGGCACACGAATTAGGCCAGGTTTATACATTAAAGGATGAGAAAATTTGGATGCAAGACAACCAACCCCTTGCGCCCTTTGGCATGGGCAGCGCCTGGGTTAGCAATACTTTCCATCATTATTGCCTGCAATTTAGAAATAGTTGAGCGCCTTAATGTCCAGCTGCTTATAAACCAACAGGCCCAATGACTCTCATTCATGATTAACGCATCCGATTTTGTTAAGCTTCCGTATACCCCCGACCTGACTGAAGGTGGTATTGCGTATGCCATTCGCTCCCTGTCTTACAATCAGAATCAGATGAGTGGTTCACTCTACTCACGCTTACGCCGTATTGTTGGAAACACGGCAGTGGAGCTCGCCTTTCGACGCTATCTTAACCAGCAGGCAGTGCCGTATGAGGTAAAAGAAGTTACGCCGTTCAGCAATGCAAATCACTACGATGTATCACTGGGTGGTCATCGCTGCGACATCAAAACCTATATCACATCCAAGCGTAATCAGATTATTAGCATGCGCCAAAACCCTGAGCTTGTGTTGGAGACGCTGGCATTAATTCCCGATGATGAAGTCGACGCAGCCAACCATCTGGATCAGGATTTATATTTTTTCGCCTTTTTGCTTGGGCTCACGACCAATTCGATGGAAGACATTCAAAAAGCCGTACAGGCTGAACAACGTACTTTTCTAATCCACCCGCTGCGTTCTGATTGGGCACGCCCGGATAGTTGGGCACCGCTAGAGCGGCTCACGCTTAAAAGCGAATGTCCGACGCCTTTGACCGTTGAGATTGGCGGGCTGGATGCGGATAGAAATTTCATCAGCGAAGGATTGCTGCTCAACCCTTTAACACGCACGTTTGCAAAAAACCAGTATTACAGCCTATCCTATGTGCAAACTGATATCGTTTTACCGGCCCGGTTGGGATTGCACTGCGCCCGTATGCGCGATGTTTATTTGATCCAGCCACACGAATGGGGCAATATCTGGATATACGGAATGGAAATCTGGCTGACTGGTTATATGGCGCATGCAGAATTCCGCCGAAAAGCCGATCACGTTTTTGCTGGCAGCAAGGTTTTTCAATACAGCAAAACCCAAAGCCGAAGTTTTTCTGTGCCCGTAGCGAACCTGTATGCAATAGAAAGGCTGATCGACCAGACAAAAAACTGGAAGATGGGGAATAAGTTCAGGTAAACAACCAATTTACGAAGTTGCTGCCAACGGGTGATGTATAAATCACCCGTTTTTATTTGCAACAAAGACTCAAATAGAATAAAATTTGATTAGTCAGGATTGATTATTCAAAAATGGAAAAGAAACTACTCCTTCTCGGTTTGCTTCGGCGGCAAGAAATGCACGGTTATCAATTGAATGAATTCATTGATAACAACCTTGCGCTGTGCACAGATCTTAAAAAACCGACTGCTTATTATTTGCTTGATCAAATGGCAAAAGACGGCTGGATCACTGCTGAAACAGAACAAGAGGGAAACCGGCCTCCACGCAAAGTATTTCGAGTGACAGCGTTGGGAGAAACAGCTTTCCAGCGCCTGCTGCGCGAGAACCTGCATACCTATTCACCTGTCAATTTTCCGGGGGATATTGGCATGGCTTTCATGGATTGGATGACACCTGCCGAGGTTTTGCCCCTACTGGAAGAACAAAAAGCACAAATTCAGGAACGCTTAATTACAATTACAAACATCCCCACGCACCATGGCAGCCTTGCTTTGATTTTTTCACACCAGACGCACCACTTGAAAGCAGATTTAGATTGGCTTGAACAAATTATTTCATATCTCAAAACCAGACTCTGGATATCTTGACCAGAGCTTGTTTATCTATCCCGGCAACCCGCAGGAGTCTACATGACTGTTCTTCTTACAATTCACTCAATTACGCGCTGGCTGGCAACACTGACGGCAATTGCCTTGCTGGTGCGCCTTGCCATCGGACTAATAAAAAAGCAGCCCTTTGATAAAAGCGCTCAAACTCTTACCGGCGCATTTGGCGGGGTAATGGATACGCAACTTCTACTGGGAGTGCTATTTTTTGTTTTAGACGGTTTTGGTAAAACCGGGTTTCCCCCCTACCGATGGGAACATACCATCACAATGGTTTTGGCAGTCATTGTGGCCCATCTACCAGCAATGTGGAAAAACAAAGATGACGCTATCCGCACCCGCAACACCCTGATCACAGTCGTTGTTTCACTGCTGCTGGTATTCGCCGGCATTCAGCCCCTGGGCGGTTGGGTGCGGTGGTGGCATATTACCGGGCTTTTCTAATATCATTCATCCTATCGAAATCGAGAAAAAATATGAACAGCAATAATATGGAAGAAAAACTGGACTTTAAGAAAGTTTTACCAGTACTGGTCATTATCCTGGTGGACCTGGTAGGTCTTTCGATCATTATTCCGCTTATGCCGCTATATGCTGCGCGGTTTGGGGCAAATGCCTTTGTGATTGGCTTTTTGGGTGCTACATACCCGTTCATGCAGTTCATCGGCGCACCAATCCTTGGGCGCCTATCAGACAGGTTTGGGCGGCGGCCGATTTTATTGGTCAGCCAGGTGGGGACATTCATCGGGTTTATCCTGCTGGGTTTTGCCAATGCCTTACCATTATTATTTATTTCTCGCATTATCGACGGTCTCTCTGGCGCAAACATATCCACAGCACAGGCAGTTGTCACTGACGTAATCAATGATAAGACACGCACCCAGGGCCTCGGCTTGATTGGCGCAGCCTTTGGCATGGGCTTTATTCTTGGGCCGATCATAGCCTTTACAGTATTGATCGCAACCGGAGATAATTACCAGGCAGTAGCATTTACCGCGGCCTTTTTCTCGTTTGCATCTCTGCTTTTAACTTTCTTCTGGCTGCCCGAAACGCGCAATCCCGAAATAGGCACCGTCCGCACACGCGCGCCCTTCTCGTTTAAGGCCATGTTCCAATCGATTAATCGTCCAACCATCGGCATATTGCTGGTTTTAATGTTTGCGCAGCAACTGGCCTTTGGCGGTTACGAGCAAATGTTCTCACTATTTGCGCTGAACAGGCTGGGCATGGGCGCGCGCGACACTTCAGGATTGTTTGTACTTGCAGGGCTGTTTATCGTAGCGATCCAGGGCGGTTTCATTGGACGGTGGAGCAAAAAGTACGGTGACCGCTGGCTGGTGATGTTGGGGCTCTCTTCGCTGGCA
Organism: Anaerolineales bacterium; assembly: GCA_038249405.1. Taxonomy (GTDB): domain Bacteria; phylum Chloroflexota; class Anaerolineae; order Anaerolineales; family Villigracilaceae; genus UBA5195. The sequence continues at coordinate 3,937 of JBBRWF010000148.1, read as the reverse complement.
ATCGGCCTGATTCTGACTGCAACAACTCCACAAATCCCGGTACCGTGGTATGACAAAGCCAAAATCACTTCCGAAATGCAAGGCAAAGCCAGCACACAAATCATCACTGTCAGCCTGCCAGATGAATCCAACAAAGGTTGGGTTGGGATAGTATGGGTGTTGATTGCCTCGTTCCCTGCTGCGCTGGGGGGTGGAGTGCTGCACCCCGCCATCAACAGCCTGATCACAAAATCGGCATCCAAGGATGAAGTGGGTGGCATTCTGGGTGTTTCAGCCGGATTCTACAGCGCAGCCAACGCCATCACCCCGCTATTTTTTGGATCATTGTTCCAATGGTTTGGCGCACCAGTACCATTTTTATTAGGAGGCCTACTGTTGGCTGTACTGTGGATCATCGCCATGCGTACGGTCAAAGCACCTCAACCAGCACAAGCGTAATACCATAGAGGACCAAAACACCCCGAGTAAGAGTATTTCGGGGTGTTTTGGTTAAATTTAGAGATTAACCAATTTTTTCATTGAATTGTTTTCAGAAACATCGCGCGGGTGTATACTCATGCCAATTTATAACCCGGAGGCATCCCCCCATGAAGCGAGCAGTCAGTGTCAGTATCGGTTCTTCCAAGCGCAATAAAGCGGTGGAAATTGAATTACTGGGCGAACGAATCAGTATTGAACGGATCGGTACTGATGGCGACATGGAAGCCGCGGCTCAAAAATTTAAAGAGCTGGATGGCAAGGTGGACGCCTTTGGCGTGGGCGGGGGCGACCTGGGTATTCTGGTGGATGGGAAGTGGTACGAGCTGCACTCCGTGAAGCCGATGGTGCGGTTCATTAAAAAGACTCCAGTAGTCGATGGTTCGGGTTTAAGAAACACACTGGAAAACAAGGCCGCGCCATTTATCAAGGCCAATCTCACAGAGTATGTTAATAAATTGGGACTGAAAGCATTTATCATGACAGGCGCGGACCGCTGGGGGCTGACCCGTTCCTTTCTGGATACAGGCTTTGAATGTGTGTTTGGCGATATGATGTTCTCGCTGGATATTCCGATTGCACTACATACAGACAAACAAATAAAATTCATGTCTGCCCTGCTCATGCCAATTGCCACGCGTCTGCCCTTTGAATGGATTTACCCGGTGGGCGAAAAACAGGAAGAACGCAAACCGAAATACCCCAAATACTTTAACTGGGCCACTGTTGTGGCTGGTGACTGCCATTACATCAAACGCTATATGCCAGACAACATGGAAGGCAAAATACTGGTCACAAATACCACCACGCCAGATGATGTGGAATTATTCCGTAAATCAGGTGCGAAATATCTGGTGACCACCACCCCGGTATTGGAAGGCCGTTCATTCGGCACCAACATGATGGAAGCAGCATTGGTGGCGATATCGGGAAAAGGCCGCCCGCTTAGCCTGGATGAATATAGTGAACTGCTCAAAGAGCTTAAATTTGAGCCCAATTTGCAAGAATTGAACTAACAACCTGGCAGATGCCAGACAATCAAAGCAAATTGACGAATAAGATTGAAGTAATGCAGGCCAGCCAATGTACTTTACTGCCTGGCGCTGATTGCCAATAACAACAAGCCTGAATACCAGCGCAAACCCAAGGGAATGTTATAGAACGGAGGAGTTTAAATGGATGCAATTGTGACCGCGGGTGGAATTCCGCTGCCTGAAGACCCCCTGTATCCTTACACCAAGGGCCATTCCAAAGCCATGCTCGACCTGGCAGGGAAACCTATGCTGCAATGGGTATTGGATGCTTTGTCCTCATCCAAGAAAGTGGATAATGTCATCATCATGGGCATGAGTGAAAAGAACGGCATGACTTGCGCCAAGCCAACTTATTACCTACCAAACGAAGGGCGCATGCTGGCGAACATTGTTTCGGGTGTACATAAGGCTTTGGACCTTAACCCGGCAACCGAACACGTATTGATTGTTTCATCTGATATTCCAGCACTGACAGGCGATATGGTGGATTGGCTGGTCGGTGAGATTGAAAAAGAGCCAGCAGATATTTATTACGGAGTCATTCCGCGTAATGTAATGGAAAAACGCTACCCTGATTCGCGCCGAACCTGGACACATCTCAAGGATATGGATCTTTGCGGTGCAGATATTAACGCTTCGCATGTGCGCATGGCTACGGAACATCTGGATACATGGGAAGAGTTAATCGGCAAGCGCAAATCTCCACTTAAGCAGGCCGCCACTATTGGGATTGGAACTTTATTGTTAATGTTACTAAGACAACTGACATTGGACGACCTGGTAGAGCGTGTATGCTCGCGGATTGGCATCCGAGGTAAAGCAGTCGTCTGGTCCTGGGCAGAAGCGGGAATGGATATTGATAAGCCGCATCAGCTGGAAATCATGCGGACTGACCTGGCTAATGAATAAGCTTCGTTTTAGGAGTAAAAATCTTGGGATTTATTAAACGTATGCTTGAGCTGGACAGGGATGGGTCTTATGGCTTGCGGGTTGCAGAAAAACCCGGCAGCCTGCGCAGTGTAGCCATGTTTTTTGCCCATTCGGGCGATTCGTGGTTTTGGGGGTTAGGCATGCTGATACTGTGGGCAGTAGGCAGCACTTTCTGGCAGCAATGGGCGGTGTATGAGTTATTCTGGATTTCGATATTAGCCGTATTGGTGATGACGCTTAAGTTCAGCATTCGCCGAAAACGACCCGAAGGCGAATGGGGGGCCATTTACCGGAACACCGACCCGCATTCTTTCCCTTCGGGGCACGCCGCGCGGGCATTTTTAATCGCTGTGCTGGCCAGCTTGCTTGGGCCAGGCTGGTTGGCTGTGGTGCTGTGGGTTTGGGCGCCGCTGGTTTCACTGGCACGCGTGGCAATGGGCGTTCATTACATTTCAGATGTTATCGCAGGAGCCATTGTGGGGATATTGGTAGCCCTTTTGGGCTGGCAGCTTTCCGCACCCATTTTCTTTCAGATTAACCAGTGGCTAATTTCAGCTTTTGGGATTCTGCTTTGGTAATGAAAGCATCTTCACGATCTGCTTTGCCTTAAATCTGGTATTCGGCTGTCTCTGGGCTGCGCAGCACATCCAGCGGGTCGCCGTCGTGCAAGATATTTAACCCATGCAATAAAAGTCCCAGCTGCGAAAACGCAACCCAGACCAGAAAAATAGTCAGGCCGATCGAGGCAACATCAATCCAGCCGGGCAAGGCAACCTGCAATTCAGCCACTTGAACCCGCCAGTCAACAATCTTCGCATCATACTCATTAACCACAATGAGAAAATTCTGAAGGTTTTTTCTGGTTTCGGTAAAGTCTGCGCCCAACAGGTAAGCAGAATCGCCTGCGAATGTGGATGCTTTTTGGACAAGATCTTCCACCCGGGCAATTTCGGTATCGAGCGTAGAAGCGCTACCGATTAAATCTGCCAGCAAGACATCTCCGGGTAGATTTATTCCTAAAAGAGAGAGTGCGTTGAGCTGTTCCAGCGCAGTTCGCAGCGACTCCAGGGTGTTTTTGGCCTGGGTGATTTTTTCGCGCGAACCCTTCAACCCCGGGATTAGCTGTTGATCGAGGGTGCCACTTACCACCCCAAACAGGGATTTTGCCTGAGAAAGCTGATCTTTTAAGCCGGCCATGGCTTTTTCAGTTGAATCAACAAGCCGCATGGTACGGTCGAGTTCCAGTTTTGCATTCTGAAGTGCGGACTGCACTCTGGTTAGCTCCGAATCCACACTTTGCAGCCGCGCAAGGCCAGCCTGAGTTAGCGGCGCCTTATAAACCCAGGTCATAATGATTACGGCCAGGCTCAATCCCAAAAAGATCGAACCCAGCCCCAAAAGGGTTCCAGCAATTATTTTTCGCATCAGGCAGCTTCCTTTTTTGGACACCATCGCAAAGATAATCAAGAACAGGTTTTGCCTGGCAGGGGTGGTTT
>JBBRWF010000147.1:0-9175 GCA_038249405.1 Anaerolineales bacterium | reverse complement strand
CCTACCCGTTCTACCGGGGCTATTTCGTTATGTACCCGGCAACAGTCCATGGCATAATTTGTAAAGCTGCTGTGACCACTTTTTTAGCTTTTCTGAACCGTGCCCAAATTTTTCCATCTATTATATGCACCCGAGAGGATCACCATGACCGATTTACGTTCTCGTCTTCAAATTCCAGCCTCGCGCCTGGAGAGCATCAACAGCCTTTTGCTCGACCCCAACAGCCGGGTGATGAACGAAATGCTGGCTGTCATCGCCAAATATGGCACGCCTGAAGAGATCAACCGCAAGCACCGAGAATCGCGCAAACTGGAAAATCTGCTCAAACAGGTGGAAGCCGCTGCTCCTGGTCATATCAAAGACCTCAAGTGGCTGATCGAGCAACGTGACCGCGGCACATTCATATCAGTTGCGGATTACCGCCAGAAAATTTTGGGGGATGCTGCCAAAACCATGAAGTTTAAGGACGATTATGCGGTTACGCTGGAAGTCTCAGCCCTGCAGTATTTCCCCTGGGTGCGCGTAATGGCCGAACAGGCCATCGCCAATAATACACTAATCCCCGGGCGCTTTATCGCTGTTCGAAAAATGAAAGAATCCGAGGCGGATGGCGACCTGCCCGCGATTGTGGCTGCGCTGGATATCATTGGCGCGTCTTTTGTTGAAACGCTCGACACCAAGGGCACAGACGGTTCCAACCCGCACCTGGGTGGGCCCGCAACCATCACCGGCTATTTTGGCGGGATCGGCCAACCCAATGACCACGCTTTGATGTGGCTGGACGAGTTCCTGTACTTCTACACCAACTACGGCGTCCAACACGTGCTCAACTTTAATGCGGGGACCATCCTGCTGGGTTTTATGCTCTACAAGCTGGGTGTGGATATCCAGTTCAAGATTTCGGTCTTTTTTGGCTCAGATAATCCTTACCACGCGCTGTGGATCATGACGATGGCCAAACTATTCAGCCGTGAGGATGGCAGTAGCCCGTTGATCGGTTTTAACTGGTCAAACTCGATCAACAACCAGACCATGGAACTGGCAGCTGACTTTCGCAAGTCACTGGGCTTTGAGAAAGTGGTGCGCTTTGAGCATCACATCACCGAGCCGCAGAAGAGTATTGTCATCCAACCCTATAACCGCCGGGACGAACTGGTGCAAATCGTAGATCATGTGGCAAATATCGCGGCCAAGCACGAGGGCGGCGACCCTGAAGTTGATGTTACCCGTGCCCATCTTTCGGACATCCTAGATTACTTCCGCGATAAAAAAGAAGTCATCGAAACCGGCGACTGGGAAGCTCTGCAAATCAACTTTCTGGATAAAGTTGCTGCTTGCGAGCACTCTGCACGCGCGCTCACTGAACACGGCTTGAGTTTTATCGCTGCAACCAACTTGCATAAATAAATAATAACGAGCACACTTCGAGCCTTGCGCCTTTAGCGCGCAGGCTGGTAATAAGCGAACAAAACGCCGCAGGCAACTTGCGGCGTTTTGTTCATTTTAAGCATTTCTATTATGTTCGATTGCTAGGGCACCGGATGAGTTGGATTAATGACCACCCAGATAAGCTTCGATAACGCTATTATCTTCGAGCAGAGCATCGCCTGTGCCTTGCATGACGACCTTGCCAGTTTCCAGCACGTAGGCCCTGTCCGCGATTGCAAGGGCCATTTGAGCATTTTGTTCAACCAACAAGATGCTGGTTCCCTGTTCGTTGATGTCTTGAATAATATCGAAAATCTGTTCCACCAGAATGGGCGAAAGGCCCATGGATGGTTCATCCAGTAAAAGTAGGGTTGGGTGAGCCATCAATCCGCGCGCAATTGCCAGCATCTGCTGTTCGCCACCCGAGAGCGTGCCACTGACTTGATTGCGGCGTTCCTTTAGGCGCGAAAAACGTTGAAAAACAGCCTCTATGTCGCGGCTGATGGATGCCCGGTCTGGGTTCAGATAGGCGCCCATTTCCAGATTCTCCATCACGGTCATGCGGGTAAAGATCTTGCGACCTTCCGGCACATGGATGATACCCAGGCGCACAATTGCCTGTGGGGGCATCTGGTGAATTTCCTGTCCTTGAAACTGCACGCGGCCTTCGCGCGGACGAAGAATGCCTGAAATCGTGTTGAGCGTGGTTGACTTTCCAGCACCATTGGCACCAATCAGGGCAACAATTTCGCCCTGCTCAAGCGAGAAGCTGATACCCTGCAAGGCGTGGATTGCGCCATAATAGACCTGTAAGTTGTCAATTTTTAGCATCATATCGCTGCTTCTTCCGTAATTGGTATTTATGAGCGAGCGTGGTTCCGCCAGGCCCGAGGTAAGCTTCGATCACCCGTTGATTGGATTGGATCTCTTTGGGTTTGCCCTCGGCAATTTTCGTCCCATAATCGAGCACGGTAATCTGATCTGAGATATCCATGACCACGCGCATATCATGCTCAATCAGCAGAATGGTAATGCCGAGTGTATCGCGCAGGCTGCGGATAAAATGAGTCATTTTATCGGTCTCCTGCGGGTTCATCCCGGCGGTAGGCTCATCCAATATCAATAGACGGGGTTTGTTGGCAAGCGCGCGAGCAATTTCAAGGCGGCGCTGCGCTCCATAAGGCAGGTTGCGCGCCAGCTGATCACCCATACCTTGCAGACCAACAAATTTTAACAGGCGGCGGCCTTCTTCGACAGCCTGTTTTTCTTCGTCACGTTCACGGCGAGTGGAAAAAATTGCATCCACCCAGTTGGCCTTGAAGCGTGGGTATTGCCCGACGATAATATTTTCGATGGCGGTCATATCCGCAAAAAGACGAATATTTTGGTAGGTACGGGCTATTCCAATTGCTGCCACCATGTAGGTCTGCTGTCCCTGTATCGGTGCGCCGTAAAAAAGGATCTGGCCGTGTTCCGGTTTGTAATAACCGGAGATGCAGTTGAACAGGGTGGTCTTGCCGGCGCCATTTGGACCAATAAGGCTGGCGATGCTCTTTTCGGGCACTACCAGGTCTACACTGTTGACGGCGGTAAGGCCGCCGAAGATTTTGGATACCTGTCTGGTTTCGATACATGCAGACATGGGTTAAACCTCCTTGCCCGGTTGAGAAACGGCTTCGGTCTTTTCTGCGGGTGGGGTGTTTTTTTCGAGTGCAGGCCGCCTGGCAGGCAGGAAGCCTTCGGGCCGAAGTTTCATCATAATAATCAGCAGCACACCAAAAACAAGCATGCGGTAGCTTTCGATTTCACGCAGTACTTCGGGCAAACCTTTGAGCGCGAATGCTCCCAGAAATATGCCGGGGATGTTGCCGATGCCGCCTACGATTACCAGGCAGATCACATTGATTGCCACCATCAATTGGTGGTCGTCCGGGCCAGTGAACTGATTGCGCGAGGCAAATAACGCGCCTGCCAGACCGGCCACGGCTGCGCTGAGCCCCAGGGCTAGCAGCTTGGAACCGTAGGCATTGATCCCTGTGGCGCGCGCCACAGTCTCATCCAGGTTGACAGCCACCCAGGCTTTGCCAGTGCGCGAATTTTGCAGCCGGTAGGCCAAAAAGGTGACCACCAGCACGGCGACAATGATCAAGTACATAAAATCAACATCCGAGGTAAACGAGCGTCCCAGGATGGTTGGCCCGGCCACATCGCGGATGCCGCGCGGCCCGGCGGTGAAGGGAGTCATCAGGTCGCTCTTGAGCAGAATGCGCACAATCTCCGCCGCACCGAGGGTAACAATGGCCAGGTAGTCTCCGCGTAAATTGAGGATGGGCAAGCCAATGAGCAGGCCGGAAATTCCAGCAGCCAACACTCCCAGGATCAGTGCGATCCAGAAGTTCCACATTAGATGGTGCGGCATGGGGGCGGTAAGAAGCGAAAAGGTGTAGGCGCCTACGGCAAAAAAGGCCACATAGCCAATGACTAATTGCCCGGCCCAGCCGGTGATGATGTTGAGGCCCAGACCAAGAATAATGTAAATACCCACTGTACCGAGAACGTAATTCCAGTAACCACCCCAGGTGCGCGGCAGGATGATGAGAGCCGCGGCAGCCAGTGCCAACAGCGCAAAGCGCGCATATTTGTTTTTGGAGAGGCTAACCACACGGTTTGAGTGCAGTGTGCCAGTGTATGCGCCTGTAACCCGGCCGAACATGCTTTTTACATCGGTATTGGTACGCAGAGTGAGTGCCAGGGCTGCGCCCGCCAGCGAAGAGACAGTCAGCAGCGCCAGGGAGAGCAGACTGCCCACAACAGGCGATAAACCGAATAGATAGAGCTTTATTGAATCTGGCGAAACCGAGACCAGGTAGGTGCGCACGTCAATCTTGTTGGCAGCCAGCGTGCCAAAAATCAGAGCAATGACGGCCGAAATAACGCCAGTAAGGAGACCCGCAAACAGACCGGAAGAAAGAGCAGCCTGCCAGGTATCGGGGCCGGTAAGAGGGCGTTTTGCAGCGCTGGACCCACACCACAAGCCAAACAAAATCATAAAGATCACAAAATAGATCTGCGGTGGCATGCTGCTGCCGCTATCATGTCCCAAAAATTTGCCGGCAAGCTCCGCGCCAATAACGGTGAATCCAATCAAAAACATGGTGACAATAATCACCCCAAAAACAATGCCGGTTTGAATCCCACTCCGAAAAGCCGAGGTTTTCATAGTTTTTCCTCAGAAAGTTTTTCGCCCAGGATGCCGGACGGGCGGACGATCAGCACCAGAACCAGTACGGAAAAAGCAATCACATCTTTGAGTTGGAAATCGATCCCCAGTGCAGCGGGGCCAATCGATTCGAGGATTCCCAGCAGCATCCCGCCCAGCATGGCGCCGGGGATGTTGCCAATGCCGCCCATTACGGCAGCTGTAAAAGCCTTGATACCAGGCAAGAAACCAATGTAGTGATTAACCAGCCCCATATGGATATCCCACATCACGCCCGCAGCACCAGCAAGCACACCGCTGATCAGAAAGGTTTTGCTGATGACATCGTCCACATCCACACCCATGAGGTAGGCAGTATTTTTATCCTGAGCCACAGCACGCATGGCGCGTCCAAACTTTGTGCGCATTACCAGAATATAAAGGCCAATCATCAGCAAGGATGAAAGAACCAGGGAGAAAATGCCAGTGTAAGAAATTAAGACCGGGTTGCCGCTGACCATGATGGTCCAACCTGCGCCACGGTCCAGAATTGCCGGATTGATGACGTTTTTTCGCTGCGGACCGAAGAGCAGCATAGCCAGATTTTGCAGGAAGATGGAAGCGCCGATAGCGGTGATAAGCAGGATAAGCCGCGGAGCCTTGCGTAAAGGCCGGTAGGCGATTTTTTCCAGGAAGTAGCCCGCCATGGCCGAGATAAAAATGCCCACCGCAAAAGCCAGGATGATCGCAATCACTGGATAGGCATTGAGGAAGTTCAGTTCAGGGTCGGCAGTTGTTGGTGCCGGGATAAAGCGCAGGAGTTCGAAGGTAAAGTAGCCGCCAAAAGCACCAAGCATCATCACTTCGCCGTGTGCAAAATTGATCATGAACATGATGCCGTAAACCAGGGTATAGCCGATGGCAATCAGGGCGTACATGCCACCCAGGATCAACCCGGATAGCCCGAAACGCACCCAGGTATCGGCGCTAAAGTTACGCTCCACGACAATCTCACTGAAAAGCCGCCATACAAGGAACAGGCTGATCAAAATTCCGATTGCCGGGCGAATGGATTTAAGCACAGCTTGCATGGGTGATGAAGATATATTTTTCATGAAAGGATAATGCCTTTTTTGATATTGGGGATTGCTGCATTGTTGATTCGCAGCAATCCCCGAATTATTTCCTGCAACCTGCCCTGATCTGCATCAAGACAGGCTGTGTATTCTGGTGCAGGACTTACTTGTCAGCAGCGATCCACTCGCCATTTTTGACGATATAGAAGACCGGGCCGGAGGCATTGCATTCGCCATTGTCTTTGCATGTGATGACGCCGGCAATACCCTGGTAGTCTTTCATGGCGCGAACTGCCGCAACCAGAGCGCCGCGCGGGATGTAGAGAGTATCGCCCTGAACAACGGCTACTGTCTTGATCGCGGAGATCAGGGCGCCGACTGCATCATAGGAGTTCCAGGTATAGGCGGAGAGCACGCCAGCTTCGGTGCCGTAAGCAGCCAGATAAGCGGCGTTAAACTTCTTGATCGGGTCAGTTCCGGGGGGAACGAGGGTAGCGGAGTAGACGCCTTCACCATTGGCGCCGACCTTGCTGAGGAAATCCTTACCATAAATGCCATCGCCGCCGAAGAAAACAACACCCTTCAGACCAGCCTGCGCCATTTCGTTGACAAGAACAGAAGCTTCAGCATTGTAGCCGCCGAAATAAAGAGCTTCGGGGGCCTTGGATGCCACAGCAGCCAGCGGAGCGCTGTAATCGGATTCACCGGGGGTGACGGCTTCGGAAGCCACAATTTCGCCGCCGAGCTTGGTGAAGTTATCCTTTACGACATTGGCAAGTCCCTGGCCGTAATCGGAACCATCGTGCATGATTGCCAGTTTCTTGATGCCCAGTTTTTCAAACAGGTATTTGGCAGCGCCAATACCCTGTTCGGTATCGGTGAAAGCATTGCGGTTGAAGACCTTGGAACCCTTGGATGTCAGGTCCGGGTTGGTCGCTGAAGGTGACATCATCGGGATGCCGGCTTTTTCGTAGATCGGCATCGCAGCGGCAGTTGCGCCAGAGAAAGCATGACCGGCCATCGCTACATAAGTGGTATCAGCAACCAGTTTGTTGGCTACGGATGCGCCACCTTCAGCACCTCCGCCGTCATCTTCCACAGCCATCTCAACTTTCCAACCCTGTACTTCACCGAATTCGGTGACTGCCAGTTTCATGGCGTTTGACATATCGATCCCAAACTGGGAATAATCGCCAGTCATGGGGCCCGCATAACCGACCTTGATGGTCTGGCCTTTGGCGATCTTGGCGCAGCCGAGTTCGGCTTTGCAGGTTTCCGGCTCGGTGGCGGCAGCCGGGCCGCAGGCCGCCAACATAAGTGCGGCGACCAACATCAGGAATACAAGTGCTCGTTTCATTATTTTCTCCTCCGAGAATGGTTATATACCGTTACTTTGGTGGCGATAGTTGCTTCTAAGTAACAGTTTGACGGGCAGCAGAGAAATGCAGATTGCGTTTCTCTGTAATCACTTTTTCAATCCGGTCTACGCTTTCCCAGATATCCTTGAAGGAAGTATATATGGGTGTTACTCCCAGGCGGATGTTATCTGGTTCGCGGAAATCGGGGATGACATTCATTTCTTCGATCAGAGCCCGATTGATGCGGTACCCATCCGGGTGGCGCAAGCTGACGTGTGAGCCACGCTGTGCGGTTTCACGCGGTGTGCCCAGGCTGAAGCCGAGCGGAGCCAGCCGAGCATCTGCCAGATCGATAAGATAGGATGTCAATTGCAGGGATTTTTTGCGCAGGCGCTCAATCCCAATTTCCAGCATCAGGTCAACGCCGGGTTCCATTGCCAGCACCGAAAGGACCGGCGGGGTGCCGCACAAAAAACGTTGAATACCAGCAGCGGGCGCATATTCCAACTCAAAGCTGAAGGGCGCACGTTCGCCAAACCAGCCCCAAATAGGCGAGAGCGCTTGTGCTTGTAAAGCGTTGTTTACATATAGGAAGGCCGGCGCGCCAGGGCCACCGTTCAGGTATTTGTAGGTGCAGCCAGCTGCAAAATCGGCTCCCCAGTCATCCAACTCCACCGGAACCGAACCTACCGAGTGACTCAGGTCCCACAACACCAGCGCACCTTTTTGATGGGCGTAGTTGGTAATGGTTTTGGCATCATACATGTAACCGCTTTTGAAAACCACGTGAGAGAGAGTCACAAGTGCGGTATCTTCGTCAATCGCATCCAACACGGCCTGCGTTTCAACGCGCATTCCATCAACGGGTTCGAGCATCTGGATGCGATGTTTGCCACCCAGGACATGGCTGCAACCCTGAAGCATGTAAAGATCGGAAGGAAAATTGAGGGTATCAGTGACGATCTTTGTGCGTCCCGGTCTGAGCATCAGGGCAGACATTGCCAGTTTGTATAAGTTAATGGTGGTGGAATCGCTGACAGCCACCTGGCCTATGCCAGCACCGACCAACCTGGCGATCTTTTCACCGACCTGAATAGGCGCCTGAAACCAATTAATGCCCCAGGAGCGGATCAGTTTTTCGCCCCATTCATCCCTGACGATTTGCGCAACCCGTTCCGCGGTATGAGCAGGCAACCTGCCCAATGAGTTGCCGTCCATGTAAACCAGGTCGGAATCGGTGTTATAGAACCTGGTCCGGTAGGCAGCAAGCTCATCCTGCTGATCCAGTTGCAAAGCGTATGCGAGTGTAAGGTCAATACTCATTTAGATTTCCATAAAATGAAAATTTCTGAAGAAATGGGCCGGGGATTAATCCGCATAATGCGAGTAACGGCCATCTGCCAGGCGGCGTTTGCCCTCTTCCAACAAATCATCCGGAATAACACGGAAAGTCTCGCCCGCGTTACGATCCTGCGGGTTGCGCGGTGCTTCGCCGTTGGCAAGGAGTTTCAACGACTCAGCCATTAATTCACCCGAAAGACGTGCAACACGGTAGTTAAGACTTTCGTAGGTATCGATGTGAAAGACCGGTAATTCGCGCCTGACAATAATATCACCTGTATCAATTCCGGGGTCTATGAAATGTGCCGTAGCGCCTACCGGCAAGTCTTTGTATAGCGCCCAGCCAACCGAGGCAGACCCTCGCAGCCAGGGCAGCAGCCCGGGGTGCGCATTTACCGTGCCGCGCGAGGGTATGGAGATGATTTGGGGTTTTATGATGCGGGTTCCACCCAGTACAAGCACGTCTATGTGGGCCGCTTCTAATAATTCCTTGCAAACAGCATCATTATGGTTTGCAACGCAGTAAACCGGCACTTTCTTTCCAGTGATGAGTTCTGTCAGGCGCGGGGCTAACGGCTGACCAGCCATGCGGGTCAGAAATTTTTCGCGTTCCATATCGCCCACGGCAGACACTTCCTGAATAATAACGCTCGGAATCAGGTCATTTTCCAGCAGGATGCGCAGCATTTCGCGTCCGTATGGGTGTTCTTCCAAAACCAGAAAAGCAAAGTGTAAATCCATGTGGATTTCAGTCTCTTTCTTGAAATACGTTG
>JBBRWF010000146.1:0-9178 GCA_038249405.1 Anaerolineales bacterium | reverse complement strand
GATGCGATTCGGCCGGGCGTCCCAGGCGGCGCGGGCCGGAGTGTTTTCAGGAAAAAGCCAGAAGAATAGCCGTTTCCCAATTTCAAGCGGATCGGTTGGTAGATCAGCCAAGGAGAAGACATGCGAAAGCCGGCCATCGCAAGTGACCTGGACGGTGTTTTGAGGCATTAATGTGAGGTACAGTTCCATGATGTCCCTGTAAGTGTGGTTAAAGCAACGTGTGGCGGATTTTCCTATTGGGAATACGAATATAATTTACCAGAAAACAAGAAATTCTTTATATCACCTTCACCCTACGGACAATTTCCTGCCAGATTTGCGCCTGCGATTCCAGCAGACCATGTTCCAGCGACTCGAGCGGTGTGCCAAACAACGCCTGTTGAAAGGCATCGAGCAGGGATATTTTCTCTTGCATACTACCCGCCAGTCCGGCTGCGTAACGTGCGGCAAAATCAACAGGCAGGGCGTGGGCAGCGATTGGGGTATTTAGTTTCTGCGCAATGGAATGGATAAGATATATGGCAGTAAAATGGGCGATATTTCGAGAAATCGCCAACATATGGGCGCTACAGCGATAGTTCGCAAAGAAAAATGCCAGTTTTCATCTTTAACAGATATAACGACCTGATGGTTAGGTTGTTATTAAACAAAAGAAACAGATTAAGTGCTTACCGAATTGCTTGTAGAATAGCTTGAATTCCTGTTGAATACCGGCTATCCTTTGGCATTGAAGGTAGCTTGTTATCTAGAATTGTCAACACCGCTTCCAGAAACTCCATTTCAGCTTGCATATTTGATGCAGTAGCCTTTTGCAATGTGTTTAAAATAACCTTTCGCCATTCAGGACGGCTATCTTTTAGTTTGGTCATTACACTTACCGTAGTAAGAATAATCATTTCCATCTGTTGAGCCGTGGGCTTATCGCCGACCTGTCTATCTACAGAAGATGGCTCATTTGACTGCATCCGTTTGAGTAGTGCCTGCAACTGAGGCAAGGTTACACCCGCTGAATCCCGTGGCAACTCGGTTTTTTGTAGAATTTCAATTGCTTTTTTAAGACATATTACAGCTTGTTGGCGATTAGAAGTTTTAGTGTAGTAATAAACGGCCATGTTAGTCAGGGTCGTAGCTTCGCCAGCCTTATCACCTATTTCGCGTGCAAGAAAGAGCGCTTGTTCATAAAATTCCAACACTGTGCTTATTTGGCCAGTGAATTGATATATAGCCGCCATGTTATTCAAGGTACCTGCTTCCCCAGCGCGGTCACCCACCTCGCGCAGAATAGAAAGCGCCTGTTTATGCAAATGTAGTGCCTTTTCCCCGTCTATAACAGGATCATACAATCCAGCTATGTTGTTTAATGTCCTGGCCTCGCCAGCGCGATCTCCTGTCTCACGTGTCATGGGAAGCGCTTGTCTGAAAAGTTCTAAGGCTTTGTCAGTCTTACCGATGGATTGATACATGCTAGCCATATTATTCAACGTTGTGGCCTCACTTGCACGGTTACTTATTGTATGAAAAAGCGGAAGCGACTGTTCTAAGAGCATCAATGCCTTATCTGTCTCGCCCAACGCATATTGCACACCCGACATATTATTCAAAGTTGTTGCGATCCCTGACCAGTCACCCAACTTTTGCCATATTACTAATGCCTTTTGATGTAAAGCTAGAGATTCACGCAACTGGCCAATGGATTGATATATCATTCCCGTGTTATTCAAAGTTGTTGCTTCGCTTGCTTGGTCACCTACTTGGCGAAAAATGGGAAGCACCTTCTCATACAGTGCTAGTGCCTTGTCCATTTCGCCAGTAAATTGGAATATCTTTGCTGTATTGGACAGGATCTTCGCTTCACCCACTTGGTCATCTACGGCACGTACTATGATAAGTTCCTTTTCATAAAGCGTTAGTGCTTTATCGGGCTGTCCTATGTGAGAGTAGATATGAGCCATATCATGCATAATTTGGAGTTCTAACTTCTGATCTCGCCCCTGTGCTTTTTCTAGCGCCAGTTCCAGCCAGATTAAACCAGTTTGTGGATCCCCGATTCGCTGTAATATCCAACCCAGTCCGGTTTCGTACCAGCCTTTTTCTAAAATCGGTACAAACAGATCACAATTTATGAAATCTTCACGCAACCGTAAAGCTAAGTACGATGCCCATGCGCTATGATCTATTTGTTTGTAGATGTTCTGTAAAAGGGTATTGTATGCTTTACCTAGCTGTTTTTGTATTTCGGCTATTTGATAAATCTGCACTAAATAATATTGTGCGAACAAACGGACAACTGGTAAGGTACGATAAAGCAAGATATTTCCATCAGAAAGAGTCTCTACTTTTTGAATCAAGAGTCCTCGCCGTGCCAATTTTAGCAGGTTCTGTTGAATTTCTTCCTTGTGTGTTTCGGTTCCTAAATCCGTTTTTTCAATGTTTGCAAAAATTTCCCCGGGTGTTTCTGGAAGGAAGGGTGCCTTGAAAATCCACAGCCCGCTCAATAATCGTTTTTGTGCTTCATCCAAATAGCGCACACTTGTCTCAATGCTGGCGTAGAGCGTACGGTGGCGGTGGTCTTCCTTTTTGTAGCGGTTTTCGGCATTTAGCAGGCGGGTTTCGTGTTCGAGAATGAACTGTTCGAGCGAAATGGCGGTTTCGTTGAAGGCCAGCCCCAGCAGGAGTAGGGCCAGCGGGTGGCCGTCCAGGCGCAGGCTCATGGCTGCAGCCTGTTCCATCTGGATCTCGTTTTGGCGCTGGGGGGCGCTCTGGGCAAACAGGGCCGCGCCCTCGACTTTGCTCAAGCCTTCGAGCCGCAAAACCTGCTCGCCCGGCCAGCCAAGCGGTTCACGCGAAGTGACCAACAGACTGGCGGATGTGCCAAGCAAGCCTTCACGCAGAAATTCGGCCAGGTCGAGGGCTTCGTTCTCTTTGGCGCGTATGGTTTCAGTGAAGGTTTCGGCGTTATCGAGCACCAGCAGCGCGCGTTGTTGGTTGAGACGGGCCAGGAGAGCGCGTTCCAGGCCGCTTTGTTCGGGGTATTTGTCGGTGGGCAGACCCAGGAACTGCGCCAACTGGAAGCAGAACGTGGCGCGGTTGGGTTTGGTTTCCAGAGAAATTGCCCAAACGCCGCCCGGCCAGGCGTGGGCGAAACGTTCGGCGGCTTCACGCGCCAGGGCGGTTTTGCCCTGTCCGCCCGCGCCGTGAATCGTCAGCAGTTTGGCGCGCGGTTCGCCGGTGAGGGCTTTTCCCAGAGTGAGCAGTTCATCCACGCGGCCTTGAAAGGCGCCTTCGGCGCGCGGCAGGGCGAACAACTCCAGCGGCGGCTGGTGTTCATCGATTTGCGGCTGACCTGCCGGGGTGGCAAAACCGCCCGCCGGACTATCGAGCGATGAATACAGAACCGGCACACCCGCCAGCCAGCTGCGTTTCTCGCCGCGCAGCAGGCTGCGACGTGCCTGGAAGACGGCTTCTTCCACATCCACGCCGCCCGCCAGGTTCGCATACAGAGCGCGGCTGAAGGTCAACGCGGCGTCATCGGGGATGGAGAAGCGCATTCCCAGGGCGTAGGGCACACCTTTTTCAACGAGCAGGCGCGCCAGGTTGCTGAATTCCGTCTCGCCGGGGGTGGCGCTGACGCAGGCGTTGAGCGTCACCAGGCAGGCGTGTTTCTTGACCGAAAGCGAAAAATCCTTGGCGCTGATCGGCTGAAGCCCGCCCGCTTCGTTCTCGAAAAGCAACACGGCCTGCCCATCGGCCTGAACGCCATGCCCCATAAAATGGATGACTGCCTGGGGCTGAAGCAAGGCCAGTTGGCGCAATTGATCGAGCGTGGGCGGGTTGACTCGCTCCAGGCGCACCTGATACGGCAGTCCCCGCACCACCTTTTCGCTGAGTTGCTGCCACTCCCCGGCGATGTTGAGCGGCGGCACATCCCGCGCCACCGGGTTGGAGGGCACGGCCAGCACCCGCAAAGGCGTAGACGAAAGCTCGGGTGCGGGTTGGCGGCTGCCGGGTGGGGTCAGTCGGACGAGCGGCATTTCCAGAACGAGAAAATCGTCATCGCCGTGGAGAAATTCCCAGGGCAGGGCATCCAAGGCGTCATCCAAAACCAGCGCCAGCCGTTCCGCGCCGAGCAGGGATTGCCGGGCAAGCGACCCATCGGGAAAAAGCGCGGCAAACAGAGCCTGGCCATATGCGGCTGGATTGATCAGGGGCCGGGGAGGTCGTCCAGGGATGGTTTCGTCTGGAATAAGCGCGGACAGCGCGAATTGGTGGGATTCGCACCCGTCGCAGGCCACTTGCGCCTGGGTTCCGTTCTGAAGGCGTAGGTTGATTTCCATACGTCAGCTTTTTAAGACCAACACGGCGATCAGCGCGGCCAGCAAGGCCGTCCCGGTAAAGAAAATCCGGGTGGCGAGCGTCATCCAGAAGGATTTGTGCGCCACGATTTTTTCGAGTTCCTTGCGCATTTCGGTCAGGTTGCTTTCATAGAAAGCATAACTGCGTGGCTGGACAGTGAACACGCCTGCCAGTACGGCAAACACGAAGGCGAGCAGGGTGAGCACGACCAGCGTTTGTACCACCGGATTGCCTTTCAGGTAGGCGGGCGGGAAGTCCTTGCCAAAGGCGGTTACGGCGAAGAGCACGCCGAGCAGCCCGGTGCTGAGTTCGATGACGCGCTTGCCCGCTTCGTCAAGGAAGGTAAGCTGGTTCTTTTTCATCTCGTCGAACAGGACATTCAGGCGAAGGTTTTCCGAGGTCAATTCTTGCCCATCATAAATGGGGATTCCTTTTTCGTCTTTGTTCATTTGTACCCTTTGCACGGTACGAGTGTCATGAAATCTTTGCTGCAATGTTCGCATGTGACCTGGATGTTATCCAGTTCTTGTCCGTCACGTCGGATTACCCCGCGCGTAACGTTACCTTGGTTGGGACATACCTTGCGTTTATCGAAATAAGTGATGTGATGGCAATGCTGGCACTTTGCGCCAAAGACATAGTCGGGCGGCGCAGCGAGGGCGGGGTTCAGGCGGGCGTTATCGGCGGCGAGGACTTTGCGCGCTTCATCCTTAACCATGTTAATTGGGTCGTTTTGGGAGAGATTTTCGAGCTGGGCGCGGACTTCATCGCGCTGCAGATCCTTGACGAGCATTTCCGCCGCCATCTTGATTCCCGCTTGCCGCTCGCGGATAAGATGGCTGGCGAGCATTTGCCTGAGTTGGGTCAGTCTTTCGGGGTTAGTCATGGTATCTCCGTTTTTACTTTATCCCATCCAGGATGGCCTGCCAGATAACTGCGTAGGGTTCGGGAAAATCTTTGCCCAGACTGGGATGGTTTTCCAAAAAAGCAGAATTTGAACGTTTTTAATCAGTTTTTCAATTTAGGAAAGGAAACTAAGAACGGCATAAAGAAGCCATTATTTATCATATATTTGTTTGCGGATTTCTTTTCAAACAGAGTACCTTCGAAATAATAAGTCTTTTCCAAAAAAAAAAATGTCTGTGGAAATTGGCATTTTTAGCAGTATCTGTAAAACGTATTGTTCAGTGCCTGACACCTTCTGACCAATTGCGGTAAGTGATTCGAGCAATTCTTAGTGTGTACCCTTTTGGATTATTGTTACAGTATTTCATAGGAAGTTGTCTAAAAAAACGTAGTTTAGTTTCAAGAATTGTTAAATGTATTTCAGAATATGTTGAATTACAACCTTGTAAGGGTTGTTGGGTGATAGAGCCGGTTGATTTCCATCGAGGATAGATAATACGGCTTCAAAGAAGCCTATGTCATATATTTTTTTTGCATCTCGAGCCCGTTGTAACCACTCTAAGATAAGTACACGCCAGAGGGAGAGTTTATCTTTGTTTTTTGTTAACACATCCACGGTGTTCATAAAAACTTTTTCTACAATTTCGCTGGATAATAAAGCATAAGCATCACCATCTCCGAAAAGAGGCTGGCCAAGCATCATTTTTTCCAACAGTGTGTTTATGCGATTAACGGTATTCTCCATCACATCTTTAGATAAATTGACCTGCTGCTCTAACGATTGATTAAGCAAATCTATCGCGTCACGGTGACGGGCAAGATGCACATAAAATAAGATAGCTATATTGATCAATGTCTCAGTAGAACCTTTGTAATCTTCTATTTCTTTTTGAATTATTAATGTTTGGTTAAACTTCTCTACTGCTTTTTCATATTGACCAATGGAGCGATACAGATTGGCAATATTCTTTAGAATAGTCGCTTCATCTGGTAAATCGCCAGTATCATGAATAATCGAAAGAACTTTACTATACGCTTCTATTGCTTTACCCGATTGCCCCAAAATATCATATGTCGATGCCATGATGCCTAAAATCGTACCTTCTCTATCACGGTCACCTACATCACGACAAATCAATAACCCCTGTTCACAAATTTGAAGCGCTTTTTCAAAATCGCCTTTTTCTACATACATTGCTGCCATATTTATTGATTTGCTAGCATCCAAATTTTGGCTCTTGAGATTTTGCGAAATCGCAGATGCTTTTTCAAGAATCGATTCAGCCTTTTCAGGTTGCCCAAGATCAATATAGATACGCGCCTTATTATTCAATGCGCTTACTTCCCCCGTTTTGTCATTCTCTTCACGGGCGATGAGTAACGCCTGATCATATAACTCTAAAGCCTTTGGATAATTATCGCATATTTTATATATCAATGCTATATTGTTCAATACCCGTCCTTCACTTATGCGATCATTATTTTTTCGGAAAGAAGCCAGAACTTGTTCATAAAACGTTAGTGCCTTTGTGTATTGTCCCATATGTCTGAAGGCTATAGCTAAATCATTCAGTGTGACGAGTTCCAAATCTTGATTATGTCCCTGTACGTGTTCTAAAGCTAATTCCAGCCAATGTATTCCATTAATTCTATCCCCTATTCGATGTAATATCCATCCCAACCGATATTTATACTCGCCTACTTCTGAATCTAAAACCCAATTTGCACAGCTTTCCAGATCTTTGAGCAACAGCGTAAAAACATAAGATGGCCAAGAATTTTGATCTATTTGTTCGAATATTTCTTGTAGGAGGCTGTTATACGCTTTTCCTACTACCTTCTGAACTTCCACATCTGAGTATTCCTGTCTCAAAACATTTCTTATAACAATACGGAGAACTGGCAACATGAAATATACAGAAAAACCGCCATCACAATTCTCTAGTTTTTGCGTCAACAAACCTCGATTGGCTAATTCAAGTAATTCTTCTTCTATTTTGCCTTTATATTTTTCTTTTGTTTGGCCGTCTACAACCCCATCTAGTTGAGTAAAAATTTCTGCTACCCATGTTGATGGAAAAGGGGACTGAAAAAAGCACAGCCCACTTATCAAGCGGATTTGTTCTTCACTTAAGAATTTTATGCTGGTTTCGATGCTAGTAAAGAGAGTGCGATGATGGTGATCTTCGTGCTTATATTTGTCTTCAGCTTGCAACAGGGTAGTTTCGACTTGGTTAAAAAATTCATCAAGCGAAATCGTATTGGCGTTAAAAGCGCCACCCAACAATCGCAAACCCAGCGGATGCCCTTCGACTTTGCGACTGATTTCTTGCGCCAGCGGTCCGAAGGCATCTATACCGCGCTTTGGAGTACTTTGCCAAAATAAACGTGCGCCTTCATCAGGGGACAATCCATCCAAGTCGAGCAGTTGTTCCCCGGTCCAGCCCAAATGTTCGCGGGATGTGACCAGAAGGTTGACCTGAGTACTCAACACCTTTTCGCGCAGGAAAACGGCCAGGTCAATGGCATCTGAGTTTTTTGCATTGACGGCTTCGATGAAAGTTTCGGCATTGTCCAATACCAATAAGGCGCGGCGATTGTTTAAGATGGAGAGCAGGCGGTGCTCCAATTCCTGCTGAACATGCTGTTTGTATTCGGCGATTTCCAGGTTTGGAAAAGAACTGGCAGCTTGTTTGTAAATCCCATCCAGGTCAATTTTCAATAAGCGCGCCAGTTCCAGGGTGAAGCGATTGAGCGTGGGAGCGTACTCCAGCGAGATGGCCCAAACGCCACCTGGCCAGGCGTGGGCGAAACGTTCGGCGGCTTCGCGCGCCAGGGCGGTCTTGCCCTGCCCGCCCGCGCCGTGAATCGTCAGCAGTTTGGCGCGCGGCTCACCGGTGAACGCCTGACCAAGCGCTAACAATTCATCCACGAGGCCCTGGAAGGCGCCTTCGGCTCGCGGCAGGGAGAACAACTCCATCGGCGGCTGGTGCTCGTCGATGAGCGGTTGGCCGGGCGGGGCCGCAAAGCCTTTGGCCGCTTCACTCAGGGAGGTATACAGCACCGGCGTCCCCAGCGCCCAGGGATTCTTGCTCCCGGCCAGGCTGTTGCGCGCCTGGCGCAAGGCATTCTCCACCGATGAGTTGCGCGCCAGCTCATCGTAAAACGTGCGTGAGAAGGCTTTGGCATCGGCATCGGGGATGGAGAAGCGCATTCCGAGCGCGTAGGGTACGCCGCGTTCGGCCAGGGCACGGGCGATGTTGCTGAATTCCGTTTCGCCAGGTGTGGCGCTGACGCAGGCGTTGAGCGTCACCAAAAAGGCGCTGTCTTCCATGCGGCGGATGAATTCCTGGGCGGTGACGCCTTTGGGCGCGCCGCGCTCGTCTTCAAAGAACAGGAACGAATCCGCGCCATTGTGGCCGCCGTGTCCCATGAAATGCACAACGCGATGCTGTTGGTTGGCCGCCAGCCGCCGCGCCTGCTCCAACGTCGGCGGGCGAACGCGTTCCAGGGTGATAGCCGTTTCCATTCCACCCAGGCTCTCCTTGAGCCGGGTCCACTCGCCTTCGATATCCAGGCGGGCGATGGCATGGTCAATCGGGTTGGAGGGCACCGCGACGATGTGCAGGGGTGCGTCACTCAGATCGGGGGTAGGCTGGCGTTTGTCAGCGGGTAATCCACGTACAAAGGCCACATCCAAGATGATGAATCCGTTTGGGTCATGCAGGTATTCCCAGGGGATGGCATCCAGTTCGGAATCTTCTGCCACGAGCAGGATGCGCTTCGGGCGCTTGTCCCAGGCGGCGCGGGTTGGTGTTCCAGCGCGGAAAAGTTCGTTGAACAAACGTTTGCCAGTCTCCGCCGGGTCGGTCAGAACAATCTGGCCAGCCTCCGCCCGCTCGGCGAAGAAGTCGGCGGG
>JBBRWF010000145.1:0-9217 GCA_038249405.1 Anaerolineales bacterium | reverse complement strand
CGTCAATCGCGACCGCATCGCCGCACTCGAACGTAACCTCAATGATTTCAGGGATATCCGGCGCATTTTCGGGGTCTACCGTGCGCTGATACACGTAGTCCGGCGCCTCCTGCCCCGGATCTTCCAACACCTTCCCCTCGCTCGACGTGTGCAGAAGGTTCGCGTCCACACTGAACGGCGCCTCCCCCCGCTTGTCCTTGGCGATCGGTATCTGGTTTGCTTCGGCAAAGGCCAGAAGGCTGGTCCGGCTGGCCAGGCTCCATTCGCGCCAAGGCGCGATCACCCGGATCGCGGGGTCCAGCGCTGCCGCCGACAGCTCGAACCGCACCTGATCGTTGCCTTTGCCTGTCGCGCCATGGGCCACCGCATCCGCCCCGGTTTCATGTGCAATGCGAACAAGGTGCTGCGCGATCAGGGGGCGGGCAATCGACGTGCCCAAGAGATATAGCCCTTCATACAGGGCGTTGGCGCGAAACATCGGGAAGACGAAGTCGCGCACGAACTCTTCGCGCACATCCACGATATGGATGTCTTTCGCCTTGATCCCCAGCATCAGCGCCTTTGCCCGCGCGGGCTCCAGCTCCTCGCCCTGGCCCAGATCGGCGGTGAAGGTCACCACCTCGCAGCCATATTCTGTCTGCAGCCACTTCAGGATGATCGACGTATCAAGGCCACCGGAATAGGCGAGCACAACTTTCTTCGGCGCGGTCATCAGTGGCTCCCCTCGGGAAAAGAACGCATTCCGGTACCGCCTTTGCGGCTGCGGCGCAACATGGGGCATGAGGTTTCGCTTGTCTGCGCCTTTCGCAGGCGGCAGGAATGCGGGATGCCCGATTTTGCCGATGCCGCCCGCCAGACCACGAAAGCGCTCCGAGATCTTTTCGATCCGACGCCGTTGCAGCGCAACGACCATCTTTCGGCGCGGTACGGTGCCGAGATCTGGTTCAAGCGCGAGGATCTAAGCCCGGTCCGAAGCTACAAGCTGCGCGGCGCATTCAACGCGATGCGCAAGCGCGTGGCGGCGCACCGGCATTTCGTGGCGGCGAGCGCGGGCAATCATGCGCAGGGTGTGGCCTATGCCTGCCGCCACTTCGGGGTGCAGGGCACGATCTTCATGCCCATCACCACACCCCAGCAAAAGATCGACAAGACCCGCGCCTTTGGCGGGGACGCCGTCGTAATCCGCCTGATCGGTGACTATTTCGACCAGACGCTGATGGCCGCCCAGGCTTTTTGCCGCGAGGTTGGGGCGCATTTCCTGTCACCCTTCGACGATCCCGACGTGATTGAGGGTCAGGCCAGCGTTGCCGTCGAACTTCTGGAACAGCTGGGACGAGCGCCCGACCTCGTGATCCTGCCGGTCGGGGGCGGGGGCCTCGCATCCGGTGTGACCGGCTATCTGCGACAAGAAGCACCGGAAGTGGACTATCGGTTTGTCGAACCCTCGGGCGGCGCAAGCCTGACGGCGGCGCTTAAGGCTGGTCACCCCGAAACCTTGCCGCGCATCAATTCCTTCGTCGATGGTGCTGCAGTCGCGCGTCTCGGGGCGAATACTTTCGCCATGTTGGATTGGGTCTGCCCCGATCAGGTGCTTTTGGCGCCCGAAGATCGCATTTGCGGCACCATGCTGGAAATGCTGAACGTCGAAGGGATAGTGCTCGAGCCTGCGGGCGCGTTGGCAGTGGATGTTCTGCCTGATCTGGCGGAACTGATTCTGGGCAAGACCGTGGTTTGCGTGACGTCAGGGGGCAACTTCGATTTTGAGCGGCTGCCTGAAGTTAAAGAGCGCGCACAACGGCATGCCGGGCTGAAGAAGTATTTCATCCTGCGGATGCCGCAGCGTCCCGGCGCCTTGCGGGAATTTCTGCTGATGCTTGGACCCGATGACGATATCGCGCGGTTCGAATACCTCAAGAAATCAGCCCGCAACTTCGGGTCGGTGCTGATCGGCATTGAAACAAAGGCGGCCACCAACTTCACCCAGCTTTTTGCCCGGATGGATGGCGCGGGTTTTGCCTTCCGGGATATCACCGGGGATGAGACGCTGGCCGAATTCCTTATCTGATGCCTCAGGCCGCCTTGCGCTTTGCCAACCCGTCCAGCAGCACCTTCCGCGAAGCGCGATAGGCGGCGATCACCGGATCGGGATCCACTGCGGCGCCATGGCGTGCCGCACGCTCTCCATGCGCGCAAAGCTGCGCAAGGTCTGAAAAGCCGAGGTTAAGGGCGCTTCCCTTCATGAAATGCAGCACCTCTTCCAGCGAGGTCCCGTTTGGCCGCATGGCCAATGTATCGGCGGCGGTGTCCGCTTCCTCCAGAAAAAGCGTCACGACTTCGGCAAAATCGTCTTCACCGATCTCTGCCATCAACTCATCTATTCGTGTCCAGTCCAACATGACCCATCCCATACCTCTTTGTCCCACAAGTCCGAAGCATCAGGCATCGGGCTTAACGTACGGTTAGACATCGCTCGAAATTACGGCGGCATTTTAGACTTCATCGCTGGTTAACCCCGTACCGGCTAGGCCTCTTTCATACGAAGGAGACTGCAGCTTGCCCCGCTTGCCCCGCATCACACCCAAGGACAATCCAACCCCTGCAGAAGACACGGTCAGGCATGTGCTTGTCGTGGATGACAGCCGCGCGCAGCGGATGGTGCTTTCGCTGGCTCTGCGCCGCGGCGGCTACCGGGTGACCGAGGCCGCGTCTGGCGAAGAGGCGCTGGCGCTTTGTCAGGCGCAGACATTCGACATGGTTCTCAGCGACTGGATGATGCCGGGGATGACGGGTCTGGATTTCTGCCGCGCATTCCGCGCGCTGCCGCGTCATGGCTACAGCTATTTCATCTTGCTCACCTCCAAGTCCGAATCGGCGGAAGTGGCTGACGGGCTCGATTGCGGGGCCGATGACTTTCTGTCCAAACCTGTCAGCAGCGATGAACTGCGGGCCCGGCTTCGCGCGGGGGAACGCATCCTTGCCATGCAGGAAGAGCTTCTTACCAAGAACGCTCTGATCGGCCGGACGTTGGGTGAATTGCAAAGCATCTACGATTCGCTCGACCGCGATCTGATCGAGGCCCGTCAAATCCAGCAAACGCTGGTGCGCGAACGTCAGCGGATGTTCCACGAGGGCGAGGTAACGGCACTTCTGCGCCCTTCGGGCCATGTCGGCGGAGACCTGGTCGGTTTTTTTGAAATCAACGAGCGAAGAATCGTTCTCTTTTCCGTTGATGTCTCCGGCCACGGCGTCGCTTCGGCCATGCTGACGGCGCGGTTGGCGGGGCTTCTTTCGGGCACATCGTCGGAACAGAATATCGCCATGACTGCGGGCCCCTACGGACAGCGGACAGCGTGGCCGCCCGAAATGGTCGCCTATCGCTTCAATCGCGTGATGTTCGAAACACTGCGGGTCGAGCAGTATTTCACCATGGTCTATGCCGAGGTAGATCTAAGGTCAGGCAGGGTCTCGCTGGTTCAGGCTGGCCATCCGCATCCGGCGGTCATCCGGGCGAACGGAACGGTGGATTTTGTCGGGCAGGGCGGCATGCCGATCGGCCTTATTCCCGGCGCTACGTATGAGCGCGTGGACCTGGTTCTCGCGCCCGGCGACCGGCTTTTCATCGTATCGGACGGGGTGACAGAATGTGCCTCTCCCACGGGTGAAGAGCTGGGGGAAAAGGGGCTGGCCGCGCGTCTGGCGCATCATTGCGCGCTTGGAAACGCTGATTTGCTTGAGGCGCTGGTCTGGGACCTTTCCGAATTTGCCGGAACCGATACGTTTGCAGATGACGTGTCAGGCGTCCTGTTCCGCTATTCGGGGGCGTGATCAGGCCCGCATCAGCCATTCGGCCAGCATCGCCCGATCACCCGGATTGCCCAGCCGTTCCAGCGCCGCATCGGCCGGCAGCCAGACGGCCGTGTGCCCCGCTTCCCCCGGTGCCCCAAGGCGCCGGACCGGCCTTGCCACGTAAACGGTGCACAGCTTTTCGGCCCAGCGGTCATATTCAGGCATGTAGGTGAAGCGTCGGAACGCCCCGATGCGGCGCGGCGCGGCGATACACCAGCCGGTCTCCTCAAAGACCTCGCGGTGCAGCGCCGCAATGGGCTGCTCGCCCGGGTCGATGCCACCGCCCGGGAGCTGAAACTCCGGGATAGGGGCGGCCTGATGGGTGCAAAGCAGCGCGCCATCCAGCGGCAGAATGGCATAGACACCCGGCCTGCGCCCGTAACGCTGCCCGCTTTTCACCGCCTCGCCATGCCGCCTGATCATGACTGCCCCCTTGGTCGCCCGGTTGTCGTGCCTATATGGACGCGGTATGGCAAGGCCAAGCCTCCAAGGAAACCCCATGACCATCGGAACGCAGATCGCCTGGGACGATACCGTCCTTCCGTTTCAACTTGACCGCTCGGATATCCGTGGCCGCATCGCGCGGCTGGACGGCGTGCTGGAAAACGTGTTGCGCCAGCACCATTATCCGCCCGTGGTCGAGGCTCTGGTGGCAGAGGCCGCGCTTCTGACCGCGCTCATCGGGCAGACAATCAAGCTGCGCTGGAAGCTGAGCCTGCAGATTCGCAGCAACGGTCCCGTGCGCATCATCGCCACCGACTACTACGGCCCGTCGGAAGATGGTGGCCCCGCGCGCATCCGCGCTTATGCCAGCTTTGACCGCGAACGGCTGGACGAGGCGGGTGATCCCTTCAGCCAGATCGGCACAGGATACTTCGCCATGCTGATCGACCAGGGCGAGGGCACGGTTCCCTATCAGGGCATCACTCCCATCGCGGGTGGTTCGCTTTCTGCCTGTGCAGAGACGTATTTCGCCCAGTCCGAGCAACTCCCGACGCGCTTTGCCCTGTCGTTCGGCAAAAGTGCCGCGCCGCCTTCGTTTTCAGCCGCGTATGGCTCAAATGTAATCCGAAAGTCGATGATTCCGGGTCTCTTCGGAATCATGGTATTTTTAGGTGCATTGATAGCAGGAAAGGCGACCGCATCCACCTTAGGGAAAGATTTAATTCATCCCGATCTGATGAGTTGGGTATTGGTTACCATTATTTTGGGTTCAGTGGGGATCACCTTGTTCATTGCAAATATCCTGGGTATTCCTCAATCGAATGTGCAGACTACGGTTTTTGCAATTTCAGCACCCGCTGCCTTTTTTCATCAGCTTAATACGCATAAACTTTTTACTGAGATTGTTCCAACTTGGTTTATAGCACCTTTGCTTTCTTTTTCAATCTGCTTTTTGATAGGCAAATACATTTATACTCCTATTCGAAAGAAAGGCTACCTCACCTACGGGCAGCTATCACAACATCCGGTGGTTAAGACAATCATTGTGATTATGTCTTTGTATGTAGCCTTTTCTATAGGGGCGAACAATGTCGCAAATGCAGTAGGACCGATCGCGTCCATGATGTCGCACGAATTGACACTTCCATTCGATGGAAATGGGTTTTCGATCATCATGGTTCTTACCACCCTCGTTGTTGCGCCAAACTTTGCGATAGGGGCCTCCATTTTAGGAAGTAAGGGGTTAGAGAATACTGGCAAAGGAATTTTCTTATTTGGGCCGTTTGAGGCCATTGTCATCTCGTTCGTGACAGCTAGCTTGCTACTGATTAGTTCGACGCGTGGAATACCGACCTCTTTAATTCAACTTAATGCTGGTGCTATTATCGGGATTGGAGTTGCCCGTCTTGGTGCAAAAAATATATTCAGAAAAACCTCCGTCAATAAATTTTTTGTAGTTTGGGCCATTGCTCCAATCATTGCATTCGCTCTATCATTGACATTGACGTATTTTGCTGATTACCTAAATCTTTTGTAGTTGTAAATAAAAGAGAACAAAAAAGCGGTAAAACTCATTGATCCAGAGCTTTACCGCTTTATATTTTAGTACCACAATAATATTCTAACTAAAATTCTTGTTGCCTAATTTTTCTCTAATGATTGAATAGCCTCCTGAGCTTTCAAATTTTCAGGATCTACCTCCAGAAGTTTTTTCCAAAATTCAATTGATGTAGTGGTATCTTCTTTCACGTAATAGTAAAAACCGAGGTAAGCATAAATCTCCGATAGTTCCTTTTTATATTTTATTGGATCGAGTATCAGCGATTCCAGCGCTTTTTCATAAAAAGGCTTCGCAAGCCCCAAAGTTGTTTCCTTGTCAATTGAAGAATTTACACGAGCCCTCCAAAAACTACCAAGGTATGACGCAGGAGCATATTTTACAACCTTTGAAAACAAAGAATCTGCAGCGACATAATACTCCATTTGTCTCAATGAATCAGCCTGTATATCATCCGTGGTTTTTAATGAATCAGCCATAGAATTCAGGCTGTTCCCTATAGAGTAGTAAGCTTTTCCCAACTGAAAATAATCTCCGGTTACCAAATTGGGTTTCTTGATGAGGTATTGTTCACCATATTTGAGTGCCTGCTCATACTTCTTTGATTTATAGCTTGCTTTGAATAACTCATCATAAATCTGGTAATCGGTAGAATCCTTAGTTAATGCCAACTTATAATTTTCGATAGCAAGAGAATCATTACCTGTAACGCTCAACATTTTTCCGTAATATGAATAATCATCGGCCAGAATCTTATCCTTAGGAACCAATGTAAAGAACTTATCCATGATACTTTTCCCATTGGCCAGATCCTTTGTTTCGTAGCTAAT
This sequence comes from Anaerolineales bacterium, assembly GCA_038249405.1. Taxonomy (GTDB): domain Bacteria; phylum Chloroflexota; class Anaerolineae; order Anaerolineales; family Villigracilaceae; genus UBA5195. The sequence continues at coordinate 2,539 of JBBRWF010000145.1, read as the reverse complement.
GTAGCCTAAGAGCCGAAGTGGGATATAATCATTTGGGTTTTGCTGTACAAGGATGTTTATTACATCTTTTGCCTCTTCGTATTGTTTGTTAAAAAAGAGACTATATGCATAATAAGTTACATCCTTATCCGATTCAACATTCTTAAAGTAAACACTATAGTTTTTAATCGCTTCAGGATATTTCTTGTCATTATAATAAATTTTGCCTAACATTTTATAGGCCAACCAATAGTCAGGTTTAACCGTTATTAGTTTATTAAGGTATTCGACAGCCTGAACCGGATTTCTAGCCGAAACCATAATGTCTGACTGCTGCAGATAAGCCTCATAATTATTGGAATCAAAATAAATGGCTCTTTCAAACTGGAGGGTGGCCTCATTAACATTTCCATTTGCAGCTTCAATCAATCCATTCAAAAAATAAGCCTGAGCATTTTTCGGGTCAATCTCCAGTGCTTTATCGACATATCTTTTAGACTCAACAAGATTTTTCGGAGTCAGGTCAGCATACATTTTTGCAATGGCAAGCAATGCAGAGACATTTTTTTTCGATCGTTTAATCGCATCCTTAAAATACGCTTCAGCTTCAGCAGGTGATGAAGCCAGGCTAAGTTTACCTAACCCGGCATAATTGCCTGCATAATTTGAGTTGGCCTCTATGCCTTGGGTATAAAGTATTTTAGCAGAATCAAGGTTTCCTGTAGAATAATAATATTCCCCCATTCCGTAGATGGCAACGGCATCCTTTGGATCTGATTTCAACAGCCCGTTAAAAATCTTCTTTGCTTCACCGTACTCTTTACGATTCAATTGATAAAACCCATCAGTCTCCGACTGAGCAACTATTGAAGATACCCCTATAAGGAGACAAAATGCCAGTAATGATAATTTCAAATTCATCTAGTAATCTTTATTAATTTTAATTTGTCGTTGAAAATCGTTTTCAGGCTTTAAACCCATCCTGTAAATAATCTTCTGCCCTCGTTCACTGGTCAAATGAGCCAAAAACCCTCTTGCAAGACTTGCTGAAGGGTCGGTATAAAGAGCATATATCTTCCGTGTAATAGGATAATCCAAATTATAGATGGAAGCAATAGTTGGCACAAAACTATTGATACTATCTGCGGATAATCCTTTAGAAACTGCAATCAAATTTACTTTTCCAAGATTTTCCTGCACTTGAGGATTTTCCTTCTCGCTTAGCCAGTTATATCCAATAAATCCGAGTGCATTCTGGTCGGAGGCCACTAAGTCAAGTATTTTTTTGTTACTGCCGGCAAATTCAATATTTCCCGTAATTTTTTGATTAAGATGTAATGAATCATTCAGCGACCGGATAATTCCTGAAGATTCTGAATCTAATGCAATCTTAATATTTCCTTCTTTTCCAGATTTTCTGATCTGACTCCAGTTAACAAGCTTACCCGTTAATATTTCGGTAATCTGACTGGTTGTTAATGCTTTGATCGGATTATCAATATGAACAACTAATGCGACTGCATCATATCCAATTCCAATTGATTCCGAGTTAAGATCCCTGCTTTTAAAAAAGTCAATTTCCTTCTGATTCAATGGCCGCATTACCAATGCTAATCTCGTTTTTTCCTGAAGTAAAAGATTGATTGCATCGTATTCTGAACCATACTTACAATCAATTTCAGCAAATTTGTATAAATTCTGAAAAACATTTATTTCAGCATTCATCATCGGTAAAATGGCCTCGTCGGCAGCAATTGTTGCCTGGCCTGTAACCATCGAGTCAGGAACTTTATCCCTGACCCGATGGCAACCAAAGTTAAAAGAGATAAGGAATAAAACAATCAAAATTTGCGATTGCTTATTCATCTTCATCCCTTTCATCATTTGGAATTTGAGATGCCATATATGAGCGATATCCTCTAAACAAGCCATAAAGAATGACTGCAACACCAAAAAAAACCATCGTAAAATTGAATTCCTTCTGAAAATACCAAAATTTAATCAGAGTGAATATACCAATTACCAGGTAGAGTGTCATAACTACAAAACCATACAGAACTTTAGAGAAATTAAGCTTCATAATCTATTGAAGAACAAAGTTAATTGGTACAGTAAAACTAACACGAACAGCCTCTCCATTTTGCCTTCCTGGAATCCATTTCGGCATTGATTTGACTACTCGTACAGCTTCTCTATCCACTGCGGGGTCAACCCCACGAACCACTTTTACATTTGAAATTGCTCCCACGCGGTCGACCACAAAATTGACATAAACCTTACCTTGGACACCATTTTCAGCCGCAATAGAAGGATATTTCACGTTTTGCGTAAGAAACCTTTGCAGAGCAGATTCACCGCCCGGAAATTCAGGCATCTGTTCAACAACATTATAAGGAGGTGTTATCGTGTCTTCTTCCACGATTGCATTGTTAAGATCACCTATATCCTGTCCGTTTATTTCATCGGTTCCTTTTACGTCAGCAACTGAAATATTCATGTCAGTTTTTGTGAGTTCTTCCTGAGTTTTAATCTCTTCATCTTCCTGAACTTCTTCGTCAGG
>JBBRWF010000144.1:0-9244 GCA_038249405.1 Anaerolineales bacterium | reverse complement strand
GCGTCGCGCCCGCCTGCGCCGGTTTGTCCAGCGCCAGGGGCAGTCGCTGCTGGTTGCTCGGCAGCAAATTCCCCTCGCTGCAATCAATCGAATTCTAATCATCGGCCTGGGCAAAGCTGCCTGTGCTATGACCCTGCCCCTCGTCGAAATGCTGGCCGATCATTCCCCGCGCGGCCTGTTGATCCCCAAGCTGGCCCCGCCTGAACCCATCTCCGGTTTCGAAGTCACCCCCGGCGGGCACCCCATCCCGGACGAAAACAGCCTGCTCGCCGGTCAAAAAGCCCTCGAACTGCTCAAAGATCTGCGCGAAGACGATCTGCTGCTCTGCCTGATCTCCGGCGGTGGTTCGGCGCTGCTCAGCACCCCGCGCCCGGGCTTGACTCTCACCGACTTGCGCGCGCTCACCTCCGCTCTGTTGGCCTGCGGTGCGCGCATCGACGAGATCAATACCCTGCGCCGCCATCTCGACCTGCTCAAAGGGGGCGGCCTGGCACGCGCCGCTTTCCCGGCCCGCGTTGTCAGCCTGATCCTCTCGGACGTGGTCAACAACCCGCTCGAAGCCATCGCCTCTGGCCCAACCGCCCCCGACCCATCCACCCGTGCCGCTGCCCTGATGGTGTTGGATAAATACAACCTGCGCGCCAGCCTCCCCCCCGCGCTCATCCGCGTGCTTGAAGAATCTCCCGAAACTCCAAAATCAGCTGATCCCATCTTCCAGCGCGTGCAGAATGTCATCGTCGGCAGCAACCTGCTGGCCGCGCAGGCCGCCCTGAACTGCGCTCAGGCAGAAGGCTTTCATGTTGCCTCACTGGGCAATGATTGGCACGGCGAAGCCCGCCAGGTGGCCGTGCAGTTGTGCCAGCGCCTCAAGGAATCCGCTTTGCCGCGCCCGTTTTGCTTCGTTGCTGGAGGCGAGACCACTGTCACCTTGCGCGGGCAGGGCCGCGGCGGTCGCAATCAAGAGCTGGCCCTGGCTGCCGCGCTGGAGCTTGCCGGTTTGTCGGATGTGCTGCTCGTCACCCTCGCCACTGACGGCGAGGATGGCCCCACCGACTCCGCCGGTGCCCTCGTCAGCGGTGAAACCCTGCGGCGCGGCGAAGCACTCGGTCTTTCCGCCCAGACTCACCTGGACGACAACAATGCTTACGTCTACTTTGACCGGCTGGGCGATCTGTTCAAGCCCGGTCCTACCGGCACCAATGTCAACGACCTGACCCTTTTGTTCGGGTTTTAGGTTTACAGGTAGCCATTAAACATGCTCATCCGCCCTGTTGTATACTATCAGCATGGATAGTCTCTCCGGTTCCGTCGAGCGCGTCACCTACTACAACTCCGAAAACGGCTATACCGTCCTGCGCCTGCGCCCCGAAGTCTCGCGCGGGCAGCACTTGCCCGGCCTGAGCTTTGAAGGTCTGACCACGGTCGTCGGCAACCTGCCGGAGCTTTCTCCTGGCGAGCACGTGCGCCTCAAAGGTCAGTGGGATACCCACCCAAAACACGGCGCGCAGTTCAAGGTCGAACTGTGCGAACAAACCCTGCCCGCCAGTGTTGCGGGCATGCAGAGTTACCTCGGTTCTGGCCTGATCAAGGGCATCGGCCCCAAAATGGCCGAGCGTATTGTCGAGCATTTCAAAGAAGAAACCTTTGAAGTGATTGAGCAGCAGCCCCAGCGCCTGTTGGAAGTGTCTGGCATAGGCCCCGACCGCACCGGCAAAATTACCGCCGCCTGGCAGGAGCAAAAGCAGGTCAAAGAGATCATGGTTTTCCTGCATAGCCATGGGGTCAGCACCAACCTGGCGGTCAAAATTTACAAGACCTACGCTGACGCCGCCATCCAGACTTTACAGCGCGACCCCTACCAGTTGGAGCGTGATATTTATGGTGTCGGTTTCAAAACTGCTGACCGCATCGCGCAGTCGCTGGGTCTGGCTTCCGATCATCCTTCACGTATCGAGGCGGGCATTGTTTTTGCGTTGAACGAACTCATCAATGACGGTCATGTATATGCCCCCAGGGATATGTTGGCGGCGCGCGCCCTGGAGTTGCTGGGCGTTACCGAAGACTTGATTGCCCCGGCGCTGGAGCGGTTAGCCCTGGCCGACCGTATTCGCCCGGAAGTGGTGCCCTTTTCCAGTGACCAGGATCAGGCGGTTGCGATGGGCATTGCCGAACCGCAAGCCACTTATGGCGCGCCGGTCATCTACCTCACCCCGCTTTTTTTTGGCGAAAAAGGCGTTTCAGAGCGGCTCAAGGCGCTGGCCGGTGCCTCGCCTGTCGCCAGCCAGATCTCTTTTCCCGATGCCTCTCTTTCCGCCGAGCAGCAGCAAGCCGTTAACCAGGCCCTCATCCATCCGGTCAGCATTCTAACCGGCGGCCCCGGCACTGGCAAAACCACCTGCCTTAAAGCCCTGATTACCACCCTCGAAGCCCAGCATAAAAAAGTCGCCCTCGCCTCCCCCACTGGCCGGGCAGCGCGTCGTCTTTCCGATGCCACCGGGCGGCCCGCCAGCACCATCCACCGCTTGCTCGAGCCTTCGCCGCCCCTGGGCTTCAAGCGCAACCAGGAGCACCCGCTGGATATAGATTTTCTGGTGGTCGATGAAGCCTCCATGCTCGACCTGCTTTTGACAAACCACCTCCTCAAAGCCGTGCCGCCTGGTGCCCATATTTTATTCGTCGGGGATGTGGACCAACTGCCCTCGGTCGGCGCCGGAGATGTGCTGCGCGATATCATCGCCAGTGCTATCGCGCCGGTAGTGACGCTCACCACCATTTTCCGCCAGGCTGCCGGTTCGCGTATCATCACCAATGCGCACCTGATCAACCAGGGCAAAATGCCGGTATTTTCCAACCTTCCTGCTGGCGCCGCCCGGGCCGAAGGCGCGGATTTCTTCATGTTCCCTGCCGAAGACGCCGCATCGGCTGCTAACTGGATCGTGGATGTGGTTTCCGAACGTATCCCCCAGAAATTTGGTTTTGACCCCCTGCGTGATATTCAGGTTCTGTCGCCGGTCTATCGCGGCGAAGCTGGCGTCAGCGCGCTAAACGAGCGTCTGCGCGAAAAACTCAACCCGGCTGCCGCCAACAAAGCCGAGCGCCGCTTGTTTGGGGTGACCTTCCGCGCCGGTGACAAGGTCATGCAGACTCTCAATAATTATGACAAAGATGTCTTCAATGGCGATATTGGTTTTATCCGCTCGATTGACGTGCTTGAACATGCGGTTAATGTGGATTTTGAAGGACGCCTTGTAACCTATGACTGGAATGAAGTCGATGAATTGACCCTGGCGTATGTCATCTCAGTCCACAAGGCCCAGGGCTCAGAGTTTCCGGTGGTGGTCATGCCGGTCGTGCCGCAGCATTTTATGATGTTGCAGCGCAACCTGCTCTATACCGCCATCACCCGCGCCCGCAGCCTGTGTGTTCTAACGGGCAGCCAGCGTGCCATCAGCATGGCAGTGAAAAATAACAAAGTTGCCCACCGCTTTTCCGCCCTGGAATGGCGATTGGCTGGTAAGAACGCGTAACTAAAAAACCCGCCATAAAAGCGCCGGAAAGCACGGCGCTTTTATGATTTTCGCCGAGACCTCTGCCTTCGCAACGCTGAAAAGTTATAAAAGCCAGCACAGAATGAGAACAGGCTAACCCGGCAAATAAATCCTGAACATTGCGCCTTTTCCCATACCATCGCTTATCACCGTGATCGTCCCCCCATGCAGTTCAACAATTGATTTTGCGATACTCAACCCCAGTCCAGATTCATTCCCCTGGCGCGCGCTGTCTCCGCGGTACGAGCGCTCAAAGATATGCGGCGGCACCTCGGGTGCGATGCCGCTGCCGTTGTCCTTTACACCCAGCAGCACACCTCCTCGCATACTCCGCGCCGATAGGATGATGATCCCGCCGCCCGCCCCTCCCCCGCTATAGCGCAAAGCATTGCTCACCAGGTTACTCAGCACCTGTTCGATGCGCTCCACATTTACTTTAATATCCGGTAAACCTGCTTCTATTTCCACCTTCAGCTCAACTTTTTGCTGTCCCGCTTCATGTTGATAGGTCTCCGCCAGTCTTTCCAGCACATCCCCGGGTGCTGCTGGTTGGCAGTGAATCACCAGTTCCCCAGAATCAACCAGCGAAAGCGTGCGCAGATCATCAACCAACCGTTCAAGGTGCTCGATTTCGCTGTGGATCGTCTTAAAGCGTTCCGGCGTGGGTTTCAGTACGCCGTCTTGCAGTCCCTCAATATACCCACCAATCACTGTTAGCGGGTTGCGCAGATCATGCGCAATATCTGACCGAACTCGGTCGTCAATAGGCCCCTATGGCATTGAAGCTGCGTGAGATGGTTGTTATTCCCAACCTTGCGCAACCTGCCACTTCACCTGCCTGATTCCTTGCTTTTTGTACAAGAATTTAATTTCTAAGATCCTATAACGTAATCAGTCCTGACTCATCCAACCCTCGTTTATTGCTTAAGTTAGCTTAAGTATAGTATCATTCTTATCATTGAAGTGATAATTTAGACTTACAAAATATCGGTAGAAGCCTGTGGACCAATCTGGTTTCAATTTGGGAGGAAAATCTTGATGGCGAATAACACAACCCGGTTAAACTTTGATGAACTGAAATTGATCGCCAGGCAACTGCACCATGAAGGGGATGATTATATCCGCCTGTATTCTGTAACGCGCCAAAAGATGCGCAGCTTGCAGGGTGAGTGGGATGGGCGCGCAGCAGAGATGTTTTTTCAAGAGATGGAATACAAGCTGTTACCCGGCGTCCAGAGGCTTTCACTCGCGCTGTTTCAATCAGAAATGGTGCTGAACAAAATTACGAACATCATCCATGAAGCGGATGAGGAAACAACATCGTATTTTAAGGACCTTGGTTTGTCATCTGGGCAGTCGACTGAGCGCCAAGGCACTTCGGGCTTGTTTGGCGGCACTTTGCCAATGGCAGCAGGGGGTTCGATCCCGTCCATCGCCGTTCCCATTTCCATCGCGACCTGGAGCAGCAACTTGCCAGGCTGGCTGCACGATTGGGTCAACCGTTTCTTCCCCCCAACTCCCAGTGTTTCTCCACTGCCTGACGAAGTAACTTCGTCTCCTGAACCCGAAAAGCCAGCCACCGGGTTCGGCGCATTACTCCAGCGTTCGTCAGCTTCAACCATATCGAGCCTCAATCAGTCGCCGGCTGAGGCCAGTCCATCTGCAACGTCAGCCGCAACAATTCAGTCTCAAGTCATAAATCAACCGGCTCACCTGGAATCATCGCAGTATGACGTCTATAATGAGGTTCCGACAAAATCGCAGGGCCCTTTGTACGGAGCCGCAGCCTGCGCACCTACCTCAGTCAGCATGGTTCTCGATTATTTTCACAATCTGGATGCCAGCCATGCTGCCGCCAACCCTCAGGAACTCATCAAAATGCTCGACAAAGGCGATGGCACCCCTGGCTCCGGTGTGCGGCTGGATCTGATGAATGACGATCTGGGTGAACTGGGATATAAGAACATCACGATCAAAATAGGCGCCAATATGGATGATCTGGCGTCAAATCTCAAAAATGGCCCGGTAATTGTTACCACTGGCGTTAAATTGATCGGCGGCGAGGTGCGTGACATCCAGCAAGCAGGCAGTACGATCCATGCAATGGTTGTCAAAGGCCTTAATGACACATCAGTTGTGGTTAATGACCCGTGGAGCGGGTCTGAAAAAGTGTTTTCGCGGGCGACCTTCGATAAAATGTGGAACAAAGGGCAGAACGGAATTTACGTTATTCAACCATAGGATTCCCAATGACAAAAACAGAACCAACTCATTTTCGCCTGTCTTTCACGCCTGGAGAATTGTTCTGGCTGTTGAGCGTCTTTGGCAGCATTCCCCCTGGTTTTCTTGGGATACCTTTTGACGGGCAGTCCAACGATCAAATACGCCAGGCGCTGCTGACCGGCGCGCAATCACTGTTAGCGCGGAATCTCATCCGCCCGTTGGCGGGCAGCATTACTTACCAGGTTGAAAGTGGTGTGGCTGCGCTGTTGCACTGGTTGGGCGATTCGGAACGCGTCATCAGCATTGAGCGGATCGGACGCGAAGGCAGCGCGCCGCCTGGTCTGGTGGTTTGCCTCGCAGATGGATTTGCCTTGTTGGTTGAGATTGAACTTGCAAATTACACGCTGACCCTGCTCCAAAACGCTGAAACACTCTTGCCCGCTCTGATGGAGTGTCTGCACCTGCCGGCCGCAGGTTCAAGCGCGCCGATCTTGCGAGAAGGGGACATTCTCTTACGCGAACCCCGACGCTTTATACCGCGCGCCTGGCAGGATCCAACTAGCGCGCATGCCACACTGGAACTGCCGGGTATCTCATTCAAGCAATCCATTCAATGCTTGAATTGGGTGGCCGGGTTATCCCAACTGCTTTGGATCAGCGAAAACGATGTGGTTGATTTTTATCTTGCGAGTGGGCAGCAAGCGCTCTGGTTGGGCCGAACAGGCAATTTTCCGGATGATCCAATCAGCTTTTCGGCGATCAACCCAGATCATCTCAGCCAAATACTGGGTAAATTATTTTTCCAAATGCTCGCAAACGAACAAGCCTGACCGCCATTGCCCAGACCAGGTGGGAACAACTGGTGTTTATAATGAGGAAAATTGTGCCCGGCTTCAGGCCTCATCAAAAGGCGGGAAGCCGGGCTTTTTGGTATTTGCCCGCCCATTGGGCGGACGGGAACCACCGGGTCTCGATCTCAAACCACGCGCGCAATATTCGTAAACACTGCGCATTCAGGGTATGAAATTAAAGGAAATCGGTAGCGCACAACGGAAGCCGACATTGTTGTTCGTGTTCGTTGGGTCGTTCCTGTTGCGGTTGGCTGAGCGGGTATTGTTATCATTGTTGTTCCACGCGCCGCCACGCAGGACGCGCCCCGGGGTCCCCAGCGACATTTTCTACGAATGACATGAAAGTCATAATTAGGCAAAGGGACGCTGTAACGTCCCGTCTGGTCTTCAAAGTTTCGGAAATCTTCAGGTTTTGACCATTAAGATTACTCCAAAGATTTCATCCAGCCACCCAGCAATTTGCCAATCTCTGTCAGCGATTCGGCGGCAAAAAAATATTGATCATGATTAGTCAGACGCCGCTGGTGTGCCAATCGCAGGTACAGGCGCAGTTTGTCTAATTGTAAATCAGCCATAAGCAGGGTATGTTTTTTATCTCGCGCTTTGACAGTGGTGATCAGGCTTTCATAAAAATCAAAGACCGAATCTTCAATTCGCTTTGCCAGCCGAAAACGCTCACTTTTGGGAAAGCTTTCTGTATGTTGGAGAACCCACAAGATAAAGGCGGATGTTTTTGCAAAAATAGGCGACTGGGGTGTTTCATTCATAGAGTAAATTCTCCGAAGCAAGCACAGAACGCCGTAGACCATATGTATCGCCATGCTTGACATGTGCCAACCAGGCCTGGACACGAACATTCACATCTTTGCCATCCACATCTCCAACACGATGGGCGTCGAGCAGAGAACGCAAATGTCGCCGGAAAGAATAGCCCCTGGATGCTTTTAGGCGGCGATGGTCTGGAAAGACAGTAAACCCAAGAAAAGGGATCCCCTGCCTACAAACCTGTGCCTGGGCGCTATTTTCGTGCAGGGTCAGTCGCAAGCCCGCCAGGAAGTCAATCAGCGCAGTACGCCATTCTTTAAGCTGCGCTTTGTCATCGGAGAATAATAGAAAGTCGTCCACATAGCGCAAATAGGCGCTGACTTTGAGTTTGCGTTTGACAAATTGATCCAGTTCATTCAGGTAAACATTGGCCCAGAACTGGCTGGTAAGATTGCCGATCGGTAATCCGCGCGGACGATAGATATCAAACAGAGTATCGCCCTGAAAGTAAACCATATCGTATTCAGACCGCAAGATTCCGTTTCCACTGGCAATAATCAGGTTAATCACCTTCATGGTTTTCTCATCTTTTACAGCGCGAGACAGAATATCACCCAGAATTTGATGGTCGATGGCAGGGAAGAATTGAGTCACATCACAGGGCAGGACATAAGTATGCCGGCGCATAAAATAAGTGCAGCGGTCCAGGGCGGAATGAGTACCCTTGCCAACCCGGTTGGCATAACTATCGTAAATGAATTTACGCTCCAGGGCCGGTCCGATTACATTGATGAGCGCGTGGTGAACCACCCTGTCCCGGAAGGGTGCGGCCGATATTTTGCGCTTTTTGGTTTCATGCACAACAAAACTATCATACGCGCCGGGTTGATAGGTTTCGCCGCGCAACTCATCCCGCAGTTCCAACAGGTTTCTTTCAAGATCATATTCAAAGGCAGCCACGACAGGCTTGCTGTGTCGTCCTTTGGAGGCATGCTGAAACGCCTGCCATAGATTTAACAAACTGTAAATTTCAGAATAAGGTTTCATCATTTTAATTTTGTGACCCTGCTTCGCAGGGAGAGAAAAAGCAAAACTGATTCAGAAAATCAGAATTCCAGAAAACAGAAAACAGCATCAGCGCGAGAGCGCACAACGGAAGCCGACAAAGCTGACCGTGCCCGTTGGGTCGTACCTGTTGCGGTCGGCTGAGCGGGAAGAGTAATCAATGCTGAGCCACGCGCCGCCACGCAGGACGCGAGAAGTGCCGGAACCCGGTCCGGCAGGATTACTGGAGGGTGAACTGCTGTAATCCCCATACCAGTCCGCCGTCCACTCCCAAACATTGCCGGCCATGTCATATATTCCAAAGGGGCTTTTTCCGCTTTCATAGCTGCCCACCTGGCTGGTATCACCAATAGACCTATTATAGTTGGCACGCTCACTGTTTATCACCTCGCCCCACGGATAGGTGCGCCCATCCGTCCCGCGCGCCGCAAATTCCCATTCCGCCTCCGTAGGCAGCCGCGCGCCGCGCCATTTGCAATAGGCTTTTGACATATTCCAATCAACATAGATCACCGGGTAGTTATCATACTGCGCATTGCCATAATAGTTCGGATGTGTATTGGATGCCTTGTCTCCCGGAGCAGCGCATCCACCGGCATCCACGCAGACCTTATACAGCGCGTTCGTCACTTCGTACTTATCCATATAAAAGGCTGCCAGTGTCACCTGGTGGACAGGCTTTTCATCACTAGAACCGCTCTCGCTGCCCATGCTGAAGGTGCCTGCAGCAATAAGCCCCATCTGCGCACCCTGCTGTGTGATCACGGCAGGCAAAGGTGTGGATGTGGCGGT
>JBBRWF010000143.1:0-9258 GCA_038249405.1 Anaerolineales bacterium | reverse complement strand
TCTGATCCACATAGACAACGCCTTTTAAGTTAACGGTGGCAGGCAGTGGGGTAGGCGTAACCGTGGGAGGCAGCGTGGGGGCAGGTGTGCTGGTTGGGCCGACGAGTGTTGCTGTGGCCTGTAGTGTGGGGGTTTGAGTCGGTGTGCGCATGGCCAACAGGGTAGCGGAGACCATGGCATCAATCTGGGCCTGTTGGTCGGGCACAAAAACAGCTTCGGATGGCGGATGCAAGAAATAATTAATTTGTATGCGCAAATCATCCAGCCGCCAGGAGAGCCTGTCGTTTACATAAGGAATTTTGTAAAACCCAACTAACAGGATAAGAGTACCAGTAATGGTAAGCAAAATACGAGCAGGTAAAGGTATTTTATTCAACATAAAAGGATTATACCCAACGCGGCCACAAATGCACAAGGCACTATGTTGCGTTCTTTTTCGAGCGGAAAACCGCAATTTGTGCCCGTGGGTATTGTATAAGACGAAACACAGGAAACGTAAAATGAAACAGCGGGTGCTCATTTTGTGGATGAACACCCGCTGTTGGTTTTTAGATCAGGCCTCTTTTACTTCGCCATCAATCACATCGCCATCGGGTGAAGGCGGAGTGGCTGGGCCAGCTTCGCCAGGTTGAGGTGCACCCTGCGAACCATAAAGCTTTTCACTGACAGCATAGAATGCTTTTTGCAAGTCTTCGCTGTGTTTGGTGATGCGCCCAGCATCTTCACCATCCAAAACACCCTTCAAATCATTGATCTTGGCTTCGATATCGCCGCGTTCAGCTGAGCTGATTTTATCACCCAGATCGCGCATTGCCTTTTCAGTCTGGTAAATCAGGTTGTCTGCAATATTACGTGATTCAATCAATTCTTTGCGTTTCTTATCATCGGCTTCGTTGGCCTTTGATTCCTGTACCATGCGGTCGATTTCAATTTTGTTCAAATTGGTGGAGGCAGTAACAGTGATCTTTTGTTCCTTGCCGCTGGCTTTATCACGCGCAGTCACATGCAGAATACCATTGGCATCGATATCGAAAGTTACTTCGACTTGCGGAACGCCGCGTGGTGATGGCGGAATGCCATCCAAACGGAAACGGCCCAAAGACATGTTGTCAGCCGCCATGGGGCGCTCGCCCTGAAGAATATGAATATCAACAGCGGTCTGGCCATCGGCAGCGGTGGAATAAGTCTCCGTCTTTTTGGCCGGGATAGTTGTGTTGCGTTCGATCATCCGGGTCGTTACTCCGCCCAGTGTTTCCACACCCAGAGAGAGTGGGGTTACATCCAGGAGTAGAATATCACGAACTTCGCCGCCCAACACGCCGCCCTGAATAGCAGCACCAACCGCAACAACTTCATCGGGATTGACGGATTTATTTGGATCTTTGCCGGTCAGTTTGCGAACCAGTTCAGAGACCATGGGCATGCGGGTGGAACCTCCCACCAGAACCACTTCGTTCAAATCACTGGCCTTCAGCTTTGCATCTTTCAAAGCATTTTCAAATGGATGCACGCAGCGCTTAAGCAGATCGTCGGTCATCTGCTCAAATTTCGCGCGGGTTAGCTTGAGCACAAGATGCTTGGGGCCGTTGGCATCAGCGGTGAGATAAGGCAGGTTGATTTCGGTCTCCATCATGGTGGAGAGTTCGATCTTGGCTTTTTCAGCCGCTTCGCGCAAGCGCTGCAAAGCCTGGCGGTCATTGCGCAGGTTGATGCCTTCCATTTTCTGGAATTCATCTGCGGCCCAACTGGTAACACGCTGATCCCAATCATCACCACCCAGGTGGGTATCACCGTTGGTGGATTTCACTTCAATAACACCATCGCCAACTTCCAGGATGGATACGTCAAACGTACCGCCGCCCAGGTCAAAAACGAGAATGGTTTCGTTGGCTTTTTTATCGAGTCCGTAAGCGAGCGCAGAAGCGGTTGGTTCATTGATAATGCGTTTTACATCCAGACCAGCGATGCGGCCAGCATCTTTGGTGGCCTGACGCTGGGTATCGTTAAAGTAAGCCGGGACGGTAATTACCGCTTCGGTTACTGGTTCGCCCAGGTAGGCTTCTGCATCCGCTTTTAACTTGCCCAAGATCATGGCGCTGATTTCCTGCGGGCTGTACTCCTTGCCGTTAATCGGCACTTTTACGCGCACATCATCAGCCGGGCCCTCCATAACTGTGTACGGTACCATCTTGCGCTCACCTTCGGTTTCTTCAAAACGACGTCCGATGAAGCGTTTGATAGAGTAAATAGTATTTTCTGAATTGATAACAGACTGGCGCTTGGCAGTTTGGCCAACCATACGTTCACCGTTCTTGTTGAAGGCGACGACGGAAGGGCATAATCGCCCACCTTCTGCAGTGGTAATGACGGTAGGCTGTCCGCCTTCCATAACTGCAACAACGCTGTTTGTGGTGCCGAGGTCTATGCCAATAATTTTTCCCATAGTGTTCTCCTAATTTATTCAAACTGGTTTCTAATTATCTGTAGGATAATCCATCAATAATAGAAATACGTTAACGTCCTATAGAAAAAATAGAAACAGGCCGCCTGAATTGGCGGCCTGTTTGTTGATTTGGGTTTTCCCTTACGGCTGGCGGATAGCGAAATTATCAAAGAGGGTGATGATTGGCAATAAATCTACAGATTCAAGGCCAAAGCCAACGCTACCTGTTAGGAAATGGAATTTTGTATCCTTAACAGTTCGCTCTTCCACTCCATTTACGCCCAAGGTTAAGCTATCACCGCTGCAGATAAAAGTATAGTCGTTTTGTTCGCGACCAGATTTAATATACTTTGATCCGCCATTGGCAATAAGATTAAGGCCCTGACTAACTGCTCCGATTGCATCAAATGCATGGATCCAATAGCGCCCATCATTCGCTATCTGAGCTTGATACCAACCATCGCTTGAGGCACGACAAAACAATAGGACAGCACCGGTATTTTTTCCTCTATTGAAAGTGGTTACATCTAAACGAACATCATCATAAGTGAAAGGCAAGTATTCTGCATAAACCTTGGTAAATGCGCCCTCCAGATCAATTTTAAATTGACCATTTTCAACACCATAAGAGGCTTTTTTCTGATTATCACCGGCTAAAGTCATTGTCCAGTCGGTAGTTGATAGATCAGCATTAAACTCTTCTGTAAAAAAGTCCATTCCAGTGCTGCTGCCCGAACTACCACCACTGTTTCCACCGCCGCCACCGCCGCTCACATCAAAGATGCCGGTCACAGCGAGTTCACGGCCATTCAATTGGCCTTCGAGCAGTTCACCAGTGGCGTAACGGATCACAGTCAGCGAAAGAGTGTCTTCGGGCTTGTGGGTGCGCAGGATATTGCAGTAATCCTTCATGGTGCCTTCAGTGGCCAGTACCAGGCTTTCCATTTGATAAAGGATATCACCAGCTTTGATCCCGGCTTTGTCAGCAGGTGAACCGGACTTGACCGAGGAAACCCAGATACCCGAGAAGGTTCTGTCATCAGAGATTACCGCAGTACCGTTAATACCGATTGAGTCAACATCCTTGCCCTTGGTCAACTCATCAATGACCGGGCGGGCGGTGTTTTCATCAATAGCGAAATACTGATTGGCAGAGGCGAGTGAACTGTAGTTAATGCCAACAATCTGACCGTCATTGGTAATTAATGGGCCGCCGGAATTGCCGGGGTTGATGGTGGCGTCATGCCCGATGACATGATCCAGGGATGCCCAACTGGTCTGACCATCGGCTTTTTCCTTGGAAACAATGCCCTTGGTCAGCGAGAACTGCGGTTCGCCCAGAGGGAACCCGGCGGCATATACTTCCAAGCCAGTCTTGATCTGGCCATCAAACCAGTTCAAATAAGGAAAAGGTCCACCGTCAAGTTTAATCACAGCGAGATCAGAACATTCTGAAACGCCCAGGATGCGGGCATTATGCTGTTCGCCGTTTACCCATACTTTGAGTAAAGCGGAACCAGTCACAACGTGGTTATTGGTGACTGCGATACCGGAGGGATCGATAATAAAACCCGAACCTCGAACGGCGCCGTTGACCACCAGACCCACCTGCGGATCAACAAAGGTACCCTGCGATTCAATCTGGATCACTGCGTTCTGGGCTTCACTCAGGGAATTGATCCCACCGCCGCCGCTGGCGTTGCTGCCGCCACTGTTATCGGCTGTTGCCACCGGCGCCGAGGTGTTGGCTGGTGCGCTGGTGGGGTTATCAGAACTACCATTATTGCCATTTTCGGAGGGTGTATTTGAAAACAGGCTGCAGGCCATTCCAACGACCAGCACAAGCGATACAATCATGAAAAATGGACGTAAGACTTTCATTGCTCTCTCCTCTAGGTTGATACTATTTGAAATAATAAGGTGTAATAAATATTACACAGACATTTTAGCATATGCAAGGATTAATGCAACATAGAGAAAGCATAGGAACTTTGTCTCATTGCCAAAATGTAAACTCAATATTTGAAAGCGACGATTTCAGCAATGGAAGGTATTAATAAATGACGCTCACTTCAATAATTTGAAGTGAGCGTCATCATTCTGTGGAGATGGCGGGAATCGAACCCGCGTCCGAAAGATTCGACCACCGAAAATCTACGAGCGTAGTCGGTTGAAAATGTCGCCGCGGGGAACTCATCCGACAAAACCCACCTGCAGCCATTCACTTGAGCCCGAGAGCCCTCTTTCACACCGTTAGTGACGTGGCGGTGCGGCACTCAGCCATTTTGACGCCCACTCATTCGCCGGGCAGAGAGCGGGAATGGTGAACGCCGCCTCATCATGAGACGGGCCGTTTACTCTCTACTGCTTATTAGGCAGCGAGGGGCATAGCGGCGTAGGAAGTGCGATTGGCACTTGATTTTTTGTGCTGATTTTTCGAGAACGGCACCTCTCGGCTCGCATTCCGGAGCCAACCTCCCCCGTCGAAGCCTGGCATCCCCGGGAATACCTTACATTAGGATTATAGCATAAATTAATCTGGGGAAAACGGGCGGGCAACTGTCAGCCTTCTTCCACTTTCAAAGGGTGCCATCAGCAGACTTATCGAAATAAGAACTTGCAGCGCTCGACCCGGGTACCTTCGTAGCGCAAGCCCAAGGCATCCAGCAACTCTTCGGGGCGGCCAGTGGCGCCTTCACGAGCGGCCAGCTGCATCCATAACCTGGGATGCCCTTGAGCATCCGGTTCAAGCATGCGCATTGCTTCAACCAGTGGTCGCAAATCGTAGGCTTTGCCGCGTCTTTCGCGCGGCAGGGTCTCACTGGCTTGCAAAGATTGGATGTTTTCGGTCAACGCTTGCAGGTCAGTTTCATCAAACAAGGTCACTTCATATTCGGCGGAAATCACCTGAGTTTGAAGTGGAGGACTTTTTTCATCAACACTTTCCACGTGCAAAATCGCCAGACCCGGCGGCACAGCTTTGGCAAGACGCGCGGGCAGGCTGCTCAATTCAACATCAGCATCCACCCACATATCCACAAGTTCACAGCGTGAAGAAAACCCCAAAGGCAGGGCCGAAGCCAGCTGAATTTTGGGCTGCGGATGAAAACCCTGGCTGTACATCAGTGCAAGATCGGCGCGGCGCGTGGTGCGCTCCCATAATTTGTGCAAATCCAGATGCCCTATGTAGCGCAAGGCGCCATATTTAGTAAACGTAATTCGGATTCTCATAAAGCCTTTCTTAACCTGGCACCCAGCCAACCGCCAAGCGGAGTGAGACTGAGTGCAGTGATCATCCCTAACGGGCCAATTACCAACGGGTTGAAGTTATCGCCCGGGCGCGCAGCAAACCACAAATACCCTAAAAGACCGGTAGTAACAAACCCAGCCAAAAGCCCGGTGGCAGGTCCGCGGCGCAAGCGAGTGATGCCTGCCAGCAAGCCAGTAAGCAGGGCAGCCAGGGCAAGAATGAGCAGCGGAAGCACTACCGGCAGATTTCCTCGAACGCTGAACAGGGTACTGAAGAGTACGGTTACCATAAAGATCAACATTCCAGCCGGCAGCCCGGCAACCACATCCCAAAAGCCGGGCACCAGCAAGGGTTTCGCTTTCTTTGGCTGCATGACTGGCGATCAGGAAACACTGACGACGGGTACCGCCTGGATGCGATTGGGCACCTCGGGGCATTTCCAATAATCACCTGGATGCTCACGGCGCTTGTCGTTAAAAGCCGGGAGGATACCGCAGGCAAAACATTGCTGGCGGCAATCCACGCGAATCTGGCCTTCGAGTGATTGGCGGAAATCCTGGAACAGGAAGTTCTTGCGCACTGCTGCAGTGATGTGATCCCATGCAAAAACTTCATCAGTGCGGCGCGGACGATGGGTATAGAAACCGGCATCCAGACCGTGCTCTTCAAAGGCTGCCAACCAGTTGTTATAGCGCCTTTCTTCCTGCCAGGCATCAAACTTCGAGCCGTTTTTCCAGGCGGTGTAGATCACTTCACTGATCTTCCGGTCGCCGCGTGAAAGCCAGGCTTCCAGCATGGTATCTTCGGGTGAGGTCCAGGAGAGTTTGATATTTTTATCCCGCAATTCACGCCTGAGCAGGTTTTGCTTAAGCAGGATCTGTTCCTGAGTATCGCATGCCACCCATTGGAAAGGTGTCTGCGGCTTGGGCACGAAGGTGCTGACCCCGGCATTAACTTTGGCTTTGAAGCCGATCACTTTGCGGCCCTCTGCCAGCACGCGCTTGCACAGGTCGGCAATGGCCTGCACGTCCTCCAGTGTTTCGGATGGGTGTCCGATCATAAAATACAGCTTGACCGTAGTCCAGCCGCGGCTGTAGATTTCATGCACGGTTTCGATCAACTGATCATCCGGGATAAACTTATTGATAATGCGGCGCATGCGTTCTGTAGCAGCCTCGGGGGCGAGTGTAAAGCCGGTTCCGCGCCGATCGCGCAGTTTGTCCATTAAATCGACTGAGACTGTTTCGATGCGCAAGGAAGGCAGCGATATGGCGAGGTGCTTTTCAGCAAAGTGGTCACCAACTGCCGTGACGAGCTCCAGGATATTAGTATAGTCGGAGGATGAGAGCGAAAGCAGGGCCAATTCTTCAAAACCGGTCGAACGAATGGCTTCGTCTGCTGCGCGCACCACTTCTTCAATGGAACGTTCGCGCACAGGTCGATTGATCATGCCAGCATGGCAGAAACGGCAGCCACGGGTACAACCACGCATAATCTCAATGGATACCCGGTTATGCACGGCTTCAATATTGGGGACAATAAAACTGGTGGGCGGAGGAGGCAGTTTGGCTACCATGCACTTGGTGATAATCGCAGGTACATCCGGAATGGTGGGACGCACACTTTCAATAGTGCCATCATCCTGGTATTTCACTTCGTAAAACCGGGGGACATAAACGCCAGGGATACGCGCCACTTCGAGCAGCATGTCTTCACGCGCAGAATGGCCCGCTTTGCGGTAGCGCTCCACGGCATCGATAATGTCGTGGATGACTTCCTCACCCTCGCCTATTACAAACGCATCGATGAAGGCGTGCATGGGCTCCGGGTTCATGGTGGAATGGCCACCAGCAATAATGAGCGGATGCTCTGCGGTGCGTTCAACCGATCTAACGGGTATTCCGGCCAGGTCCAGGATGTTCAACGCATTGGTGTAAAGGGTTTCATAGGGAAGTGAAAAACCAACGATATCAAATTCGCTCAACGGATGATACGTTTCGAGCGAGTATAAGGGGATGCCATTGGCACGCATCAGGTCTTCCATATCACGCCAGGGGGCGTAGGCGCGTTCAGCAAGTGCATCGCTGCGCTGATTGACCTGGTCATACAGGATTTTAAGTCCAACGTTTGAGATGCCGATGTCGTAAATGTCAGGGAAAACCAGCGCCACTTTCGTTTGCGCCTGGTTCCAATCTTTGATGGTGATGTTCATTTCACCACCCACGTAACGACCCGGTTTAGCTACCTTTAATAATATCTGGTCGAGCTTACGCTCTATTTCGGCTGGAGTTATCATGCGCCAGATTATACCCGCCCTGCGCCAAGTGCAATACTGCTATTTGTCATAAATTTGGAGTAAGTATCTCTGATTGGGACATGATAAATGGGGGTAAATCTCTTTTTGATTCAGTTTTTCGATCTAAATAGTCCCAAAGGGGCATGCAAGTTAGATAAACATATCACTATAATCTTAAGAAAGGAGATTTTTCAATGAATAAACTGATAACCGCCTTACTTGTGCTTGCGCTAACAGCCTGCGCAGCGCCTATCGCACAAACACCTGCTGCGCAACAACCAGTGGTTGTGAATGTTACCGTGGTTGCGCCTGCTTCCACAAATGCCCCAGCAGCGACGGCTGTCCCCGCCACAGATGTTCCTACAGCAGTACCAGCCACTGATGTGCCACCTGCTTCCGCACCGGAGCCAACCGCCACTGCCGCACCAAACCCCACGGCTACATCTCAACCCGCAGTGGGAGCCGATGTTTTAAGCAACATCACACGCTCTGGTGACGCCTTTTCGTTGAAATGTTCGCCATCTGAACTCACTTTTGGCGCAACAAGCATCAATGCATATATCACTAAAGTACAGTTCTTTTACCGCATGGTAGACAAACTGAACAATATGGCAAGCCCCTGGAGCGGCGGTGCTGACACGACCAACGACGGCAAGGGAAATTACAGCATCAAATTCTCAGCTCTGGATGTAAACCCGGACGTGCGGTACGCAAATGGATGGTTTGAATACCAGTTCGTGGGCATGAACAAGACAGGGGATGTCGTGGGACGTACCAAGAAATTTGAGCAACTGGTAACTTTCACACTAAACTGTCCATAGAAGAACCCTGTGTATCGGGTAATAACAAACAGCACTCGCAAGCCAGGGTGCTGTTTGTTGTTTGGTTATTGCCGATCATTTTGGGATGTTCAGTCTACTACTGGTTTTCTATTTTTATAGAATAACTCGCCAACGATGAGCAAATACCGCAAGGTCCAATTCATCGGCAAAAGGGTTGGTGCGGATGGCCAATTGCTGCCCGGAATTGATTTCCAGCAAATAATGGATCAATACTTTGGCAAGTTTTTCAACACGTTGTTCCATGGTTCATCTTCTAAGAAAATAACGGCTCGAGCGCTTTGCCCGATTCGATCAGGTTTTCCTGTTCGTCAGCGGAAAGAGGTTTGAGGTCTTCACAGGCGCGCAGCACCAGCGGCAAAATGCGAGTGTCGCCAGCGGTGCAGATACCGGTCACATCATAGGAGAGCGCGAAATTGACCGCATCCTG
>JBBRWF010000142.1:0-9292 GCA_038249405.1 Anaerolineales bacterium | reverse complement strand
GTTTCAGGAAAGAAATATTATTACCGGAATGTATGCACTAAAACTGCTTTCAGAAAAGATAAATATAAACATAGATAAACTTAAAGATTTTTTTCCTAATCTCAAATCTAAAACAGGATACATTGGAAGACCTTCACCGCGTTGATTCTTATCGAGTGCGGTAACCACGGTGCGGCTCTGGATGTTTACAATAAAAGCCAGATCATCAACCATGACCAGCGAAGATTTGCCGCCGCGTTTTTCAGCCTTATCAATCGCATCCGAAAGACGGCCTACGTTTTCGCTATTAAGCGTAATATCTCGGCTCTGCAAACGATTCTGTGCGTGGTTGGAAAACTTTACACCTTGAATATTTTCAAGGGTTTCGCCGAAACTGGGTCCCTGGACAGACTTATTGGTATAAGTAGTCGGTTTGGCGGGCTGCTGGCTTGTTCCATTAACCCGTCCGGGTTGAACGTTTAATGGATCTATCATTTAACTTCTCCTTTAATTTCCCGAACATCGGCCAAATCCACAGTTTCAGATCCGATGAGCAGCTGGGGCTTATCTTTTTCGGTAATTACACCATCCACCACACCTTCCAGGGTTTTCCCGTCCGGGCGATTTACCTTTACTGTTTTGCCGATCAGGCTGGCGAGATAGGTAGTCTGGTTTGATACCGAAACTTTTTCCATGGCAACGTGAATGGAACGCAGCTCCTGAAGAGAATTAAGCTGGGAAAACTGATTCATCATTTCGTTGTTATCCATAGGCTCAAGCGGGTTCTGGTGTGTTAACTGCGCCAGCAGAATCTGCATGAACTGATCGGAATCAAGCGCGTTGGCCCCTTTGGCAGTCACCGGGGTAGTGTATTTCGCAATTAATTGCGAAGCGCTTGTAGCATCTGTTACTTGCATATGTTTTTCTCCTTTTTTATGTATTCGTAATCTGGTTAGACACGGTAATCAACTTCACCCAATGGCCCGATAATTCGTTCCGAATGCTGAGTTTCTTTGATGGCTTTTTCATTCATAAGCGCATCCAGTTGACGAGTCTGAGCAAAATGCGGGTTCTGACCTCCTTCCTGTCTGGGTTGGTTATGTTGGCCAATATTAAGGCCTGCAAGTTGGATGCCAGCATCGTTCAGAGATTGCCGCAATTGATTCATCTGAGTTTCAAGTAAACGGCTGGTGCTGGCTTGTTCGGCAAAAAAAGTAACACTAACACCCTGCGCGCCGGTCACCATCTGCACATCAATTGCGCCCAGTTCTTTTGGGTTCAATTGCAAACGCATCGATGCCGGTCCACCTTGTTGAATCCGGGCATTCATCTGGTTCATGATTTGCTGGACCACCTCAACTGCGCGGGTATTGATGGGGGTTACGCCACCTTTTTCAATTGTTTTGGTAGAAATTGTCTCTGCCGCTTGCGTAGTGGAATTTGCCGCCAGGGTCGCAGAGGCTGCTGCCTGAGTTTCGGGTCTGGCATCTTGCTTCTTTTCTGTTGAAGGCTTGATTTCAACAGCGCTTTTAGCAGTTTCAGCCGCGGCAACCGGCTGAGCAACTTGCATTGTTCCTGACTTAACCGATTCGGCCGCTCCAGAAACTGAAACCTGGCTGGCCGGGGAAGCAGCAGCTACAGGTAGCTGATCGAGGTTTTTCCCTGTTGTAATCAGATTCGATGAAAGACTAGCCACTCTAGTTGTGGAAACAACCTGGCTTTCATTCTGAACATCTGACACCGGTTTATTAACATTTTCAGCCGCTACTGCCTGGGGGTCATTCGGCACAGCAGGGGCTTCAGGAACTTCAGAGGTTGCCCCGGTGACCTGCGTTACCGCATCTGTGGCTTTGCTATTCGCACCCAGGTCAGAAACGGAAAGACCGGCAGCCTGCGCCACAGCAGGCAGTATCGCATCAGTAGTCTGAGCTTTTACACTGCTTTCGGCAGAGAGAGCTGCTGCAGCCACCTGCGCGAAATCACCACTGGGTAATTGGACGCCATTCAACTCATCAAGACTTTGTCCCAGGCCGATTCCACCGCGCGCGCCCATAGGATCAGGCTTATTTTGAGCCTGCGACACACTCATGCCAGCCCTATTCACACTTGAAACTATCTGACCATTTTCTTTCGGGGTCTCAGTGCTGGCAACTGGTTCAGGAGCAGAAGCTAACTTTGGGGTAACTTGCATGGCCGACAGAGCGGCAGCCACCGAAGGAGCGCTAAGACCCTGGTCCTGGTCCAGTTTTTTTTCTTTGAGCTTCAAAATATCCCCAAAAGATGCACCCTCGGTTGCTTGAGAGCCTTTGGCTTGAGGTTTCGCCAATAACCCATCCACTGCAGAACTTTTGGGCGTAGATTGCAGACTTGTCACCACAATTACCTCGCCAATGCCTTAAGACCAAGTAATTTTTTGGAAATAGCCTGCGAAAGCGCCTGATACTGAACACCTGCTTCAGACATATCGGTCATTTCAACATCCACATCAACATTATTCAGATCAGCGCGGAAACTTCCGCCAGGGCGCGCAGTGGTTGAAAAACCCGATGTTTTGGCCGGGGATAACAGATGGCGGCCATTGGTTGTTTTCAAAGCCAGGGTACCGTCTTTTTGAATAAGCCGCTTAAGGGTTTCCTCAAAATTGACAGTTTGAGCCTGATACCCCGGGGTATCAATATTAGCCAGGTTACGGCTGATGGCTTGCTGGCGCAAACTGAGACCGTCCAGGGCAAGCTTGGTAACCTTTGTGGATGTATCTGAAAACAGCGAATCACTCATAGGTCATCCCTGCCATTCATTGGTTGAATTGAAGTACCCCAGCACACGATTAACATAAGTTTGAGTTTCCTGATAGGGCGGAATACCGTTATATTTATCTACCGCACCAGGCCCCGCATTATAAGCGGCTACCGCCAGGCGAACATTTCCATTGTAATGATCGAGCAGTTGACTGAGAAAATGGACACCACCATCGATGTTCTGCGATGGATCCAGTGCATTGTTCACACCCAGCCCGGCGGCAGTCCCCGGCATAAGCTGCATCAGACCCAAAGCACCCGCCGATGAAACCGCGCTGGGGTTGAAGTTAGATTCAGCCTTGATAACGGCCTGCACCAGGCCGGGGTCAACACCATATTTTTCACTTGCCTGGTTGATCATACTGGCGAAATCTCCAGTAGCCGGCTTGCCTGTAGCCCCTGTCAATGAAGATTGGGCATCAGTAGTCGCTTGAGTTTTCCCAGTGCTGTCCAGACGCGTCAGAAGTTTTTCCAGCAGAGAAAAAGTAAGTCGCTGCATAATGGATTGAACCTGACCAGTAAAAATTGAATTATCCATAATGATTTATGCTCCTAGTTGTTGCTGATTGCGGAAGGCCTGCGAGATATAAATATCATCCTGTGCCCGCAATTCAATTTGAACCTGTTCCGCCAAATACACTTCGTAGCGGTTTTGTTTCAGTATTTTCAAAGTCTCTTCAGATTGCCTCGCCTGAACCAATTGAACTCTTTTGTTTTCAACTTCCTGTCTTTGCCGAAGCAGGTCAAGTGAGGCAGTTTCAATGCGTTTATTAACATCCAAAATATTCGATCGGATCAACTTAATCTTGAACATATCAATTTCGCCCGATTGGGCTGAACCCAGGCGATCCCAAAGACCTGCCTGGCATTCTTTCAAAGACAAAAGTAATGCTTCCGTCTCATTGCAGGCAGCCATCAGCCTGCCAAGCTCCACTTCAAGAATCTCTACTTTTCCATGACGAACATCTAAAACACTTTGCAGCGAAAATTTAGGTGCCATAAAATAGCCTCATTACAATCGAATGCCTACTGAAGAAACCTTGCCGATGTCAGACAGATTTTTCAATGTGGTTTCAAAACTGGATACATCCGAACGATCCTGCTGCAAAAAGCTATTCAAGATCGGTATGACAAGCAGAGCAGTATCCACTTCCGGGTCTGAACCTTTTACATAAGCGCCAATATTCACCAGGTCGCGGACTTTTTCATAAACTGCCAGGTTTTTACGCGCAGCAGACGCTGCCTGCAAATGCTCTCTTGTTGTAATTGCAGGCATCACACGGCTGACGCTATTCAAAACATCAATGGCAGGATAATGATTTCGTGCGGCCAGGGTTCGGCTCAGGATAATATGCCCGTCCAAAATACCGCGAACAGCATCGCAAATCGGCTCGTTAAAATCATCGCCTTCAACCAAAACAGTAAAGAAACCGGTGATAGAACCTTGTTCGCCCCGGCCCGCGCGCTCAAGCAAGCGCGGCAGCATGGCAAAAACAGACGGGGTATAACCCTTGCTGGCAGGAGGTTCGCCAATGGACAGGCCAATCTCACGCTGTGCCATGGCAAACCGGGTAACCGAATCCATCATGAACATCACATCCATTCCGGTATCGCGGAAATGCTCCGCAATCGTCATGGCAACCGAAGCAGCTTTTAGCCTAACAAGCGCAGGTTGATCTGAAGTTGAAACTACAATCACAGAACGAGCCAGACCTTCAGGACCCAAATCTCGTTCCAAAAATTCGCGCACTTCCCGGCCGCGCTCACCAATCAGAGCAATTACGGCAATGTCACTTTGCGAATTACGCGCAATAGAACCCAAAAGGGTGCTTTTGCCAACACCGCTCCCAGCAAAAATACCCATACGTTGTCCCTTGCCAGTGGTCAACATTCCATCGAGCACCCGCACGCCAGTAATGAGAGGTTCCTCAATCGCAGAGCGCTGCAAAGGATGGGGCGGCGTCTGGTTGGTTGAAGCCCACTCGATCCCATCCAAAGAACCTTTGCCGTCAATGGGTTCCCCAAGACCGTTCAAGACTCTGCCAATCAACGAATTGCCAACCGGCGCCTTAAAAGCCTGTGAAACAGACCGAACAGTGCTATCGGGTTGAATACCTTCCATATTGCCCATGGGCATTAGAAGCGTATGGTTATTTCGAAATCCAATTACCTCGGCGGTTAAAGGAATTTTGCTGTTGGTTTGAATTTCGCAAATTTCGCCGATCTGGCAGTTGAGACCCATCGCTTCAACAGTCAGGCCAATCACCTGCACAACCCGGCCAGAAATAGCAAGCGAGTTGAGCTGTGAGATTGCGTTACTGTAGCGAGAGAAATCAATACTCTTGGTTTGCATAAAACTACGCGTCCAACCCATCGTTCTCGCTAAAAGTCTTTAGAATAGCGCTCAATTGGGTTTCCACCCGGCCATCCACAACGCCCATATCGCCCTTTACAAAGCTGCCGCCGCGCGTAATCTTGCCAGAAGGAATAATCTTCACATTAGCGCCAGAAACGAGCATCTGGTATTCGCTCCAGGATGGGTCCAGATTTTTTGCATCTCTTGGGTTCAGGAAAATATTCAAATTTCCCAAACCGTGGGCATTTTCCATAATGTGATTCAAGTTATTCTGTAAGGCATGGGTGTCGAGTTCAACACCCTCGCCAAACATTTTTTGAGCAATCTGTTTCATCATTTCCACCACAATATGTTCGCCTTGCAACATCAGATCAGCTTTCCATTCCTGCACTTCTCCAACCAGGGCGTGAGTTGCCTTAAGGGTATCTGCAATCTCCAGGTTGGCCTGATCCCGGCTTTTCTCATAACCAGCCTTTTTCTGGGCTTCGATTTCTTCTTCAGCCTGCAATAAAATATTATCCGCTTCTGCCTGGGCAGCCAGGATAATCTCTTCTGCTTGCAGGCGGGCTTTTTCTAAAATTAAAACAGTTTCTTTTTCCAGCCTGGCAACATCCTGCAAAGCCAGCTCTTTTTTCGTTTCAGGTATTGGTTCTTCGATTTCGACGATAGGCGCAAAAACTTTTTCGCCAAACTCGACAAACGTCCATTCTTTCTTAAGAATTACAGCAGGCTGTGAATCCATATCACCGATTTGCCAGGCAGCAAAACCCTGACTCGTTTCTGCCGAGTAAAGACGAGAGCCAGAACTCTTGGTTTTGTGGCTGCTCCTTTCTTCCACTTCTGGTCGGAAAATAGCCAGAAGCTGTTCCTTCTTCTCTTCAATTCCAGCAGGCGCCTGAACAAAATTAAAATCGGGCGGCAGCCAGGCTTCAAGTTTTTCATAAGAAGCCTCGGGGTGGATATTATGCGATGACTTCATCTCCACCTCCTCCGCCAGAAATCACAATTTCACCTGCTTCTTCCAATGACCGCACAGCGTCCACAATCTTGCGCTGGGATGTATAAACATTCTTGACCAACTGAGGCCCAAGGATTTCAATTTCCTCTTTCAGGTTTTCACGCGCCCGCTCAGAAAGATTGGCATAAATTTTTTCTTTAAGCCGTTCGGGGGCGCCTTTAAGTGCCAACGCCAGATCCGCCTTGTTCACATCCCGCAGAACTCGCTGCATGGCTCGATCATCAAGCTTGATCACATCATCAAATGTGAATAAGTTGGCTCGAATTTCTTCAACCAACTTTGCATTGCTTGTTTCAAGCGCTTCAAATATAGATTTTTGCGCCCCACGATCCACCTGGTTAAGCACTTTCACCAGGAACGCTACGCCGCCCGTAGCTCGAAAATCGGCTGCGTTGATGACACTTGAGAGCTTATTCTTTAAACTTTTTTCTACCTGCTGAACCACCTGTGGAGAAACACGATCCATGGCGGCCAGGCGAAGTGTCACTTCAATTTGATTTTCTTTCGACATACTGGTCAAAATATCTGCCGCTACTTTGGCATCCAGATAAGAAAGTACCAGCGCGATGGTTTGAGGCATTTCTTCCTGAAGTAGTGTGGCTACTTCAGTGGCATTCGCATTTTTTAGCATTTCGAATGATGATAGCTGTTGGTGCACCGAAATGCGCTCCATAATTTCGGTGCCGCGGCGCGGGCCTACTGCGCGCGCCAGAAGCTGACGGCTGTATTCAATACCGCCGCGCATCTCAGTCGAATCAGTGCTGCTTAATTCACAAGCCTCTTTCAAAGCAACATGGCGCACCTCAGGTGAGACCGAACTGGTCTTCCCCAATACCATAAGGACTTGCTCGATCTCACCTTCCGTCATGTATTGAAGCACACGAGAGGAAAGATCAACTCCCAAGCCTAGTAAGAGTGCAGAGGCCTTCTCAATACCAGTGACCATTACTTTTTGCCCTCTTTCAACCAGATCTGGATAATCTCAGCAACTGTAGCCGGATTTTCTTCTGTTAACCTGGTGATGATACGGGAACGCTGCTCATCTTCAGATGCAGAATGGGGGATTCTGGAGCTTATTTGCACAACCACATCCTCTTCTTCCGATTTAGCCGCCTGGCTGGCACTCAAAGCCGCGAGCGCGGCAGGCATAGCACCACCGGGCGACTGCGGGAACCCAACCTGGGGGAAAGTCGGTGACTGCTGCATCTGTCCAAACCTATCCTGCTGCAAGGCAGCCATTTCGCTTGCAGGTCGTAAAACAGTCTTCCAAGATTCTTTGGAGGCATTTCGCATGTTAGTGATCATCCTCAAGATAAAGAATAGAAGCGCAAGCACCACGATTGCTGCTCCCACGCTCATTCCTATTTGCATATACAGTTCCTGCTGCTGCTGTCGGGCCAATTCCGCAGCCAGCGCATCCGCAGCGGTTCGATCAAAGGCAAAAGATTCAACAATGACCTGGTCACCGCGCGCAGTATCCATGCCAGCAGCAGCCTGGACGGCGGCTTTGATGGATTCCATCTGCACATCGTCCGT
Organism: Anaerolineales bacterium; assembly: GCA_038249405.1. Taxonomy (GTDB): domain Bacteria; phylum Chloroflexota; class Anaerolineae; order Anaerolineales; family Villigracilaceae; genus UBA5195. Next base: position 1,605 of record JBBRWF010000142.1, on the reverse strand, counting down.
GATACCATCCACCATTACAGAGACCGATACACGGGTAACCTTGCCCGGCGCAACCACTTCATGCGATTGAACCTGGCTTACTTCGTAATTAAGCGTTTCTTCATTGCGCTGATATGCGGAAGCACCCGTCCCCACCGTGGTAGGCACCGGAGTAGGCAGGTTGGAGGTTGCGCCTGGCACCCCGCCGTTCGTACCCGCGCTGTTCGATACTTCGTTAATGATTTGCGAACTGCGCAGGGCTATTTCGGTTGGCGCATATGAATTAGAGGTGACTTCACGCTGGGTCCAATCCATCTCCACGGTTGCCTGAACAACTGAACGGCTCGGCCCCAGAATTTTATCTAGGATGGTTTGAACTCGTTTTTGCACTTCAAGCCCGTAGGCCTTCTCGACAGCCCGCTGGGTGTCCTTCATGGATGGTCCGGCAGCGCTGTCTGAGCTGGTGCCATCTGCCAGCATGTTGCCGTCACTATCCACAACAACCACGCTTTGAGCTTTAAGACCTTCCACACTGCTGGCAACCAGGTGTGTAATGGAGCGTACCTGGCTGTCCTCCAGGGTGTATCCGGCTCTGACCTGCAGGGTAACAGAAGCTGTACTAAGCGCCTGCGCTGAGGTAAGAAGGGATTTTTCCGGCGTCACCAGATGAACCCGAACAGCTTTTACAGCTTCAAGACTGCCAATTGTGCGTTCCAACTCGCCTTCAATGGCGCGTTGATAATTTATTTTTTGGGAAAATTCAGTCATACCCAGCATGGCTGTTCCGCTAAAAAGTTCATACCCAACCGTGCTAGATTGCGGCAGCCCATTGCGTGCCATCAATAAACGGGCTGAATAAACCTGGTCGGATGGAACCGTAATTGTTCCAGTGTCTTTAAGCTTGTATGAAATACTATTATCATCCATCATCTTGACGATCTGTGCCGCGTCTGCTTCGCTCAATCCGCTGTAAGCAACAGCATAGCTGGGTGTAGTTGCCCAGCTGAACAGGACCGGCACCAGGATTAAAACAGATAAAAGCAGCGCAACCAGAGTAATCTGCCTTGCAAGGCTCTGTCTTTTCCAGAAGTTTAAGAATTGTTGTTGAAGGGTTGCCAGCATGATTTATTCCCTGAGAAACTAAACTTGCATTCTCATTACTTCGCGATAAGCTTCAACGAGCTTGTCACGAATTCCGAGAGCGACGTTAAAATTGACACTGTTTTCTTCCATGCCGATCATCACGGAATGCAGGTCAACATTTTCACCATTGGCCATTTTTTGAACCAGTGTATCTGAATTCTGCTGAGACTGATTAAGAGTTGAGAGCATATTCTCAAAGGTCTGTGTCACAGCCTTGGTGTTACTGGTGGCAGTAGGTTTCTGTGTGGAACCAATTTCAGCAATGGGCTGTATGGGTCGAGACTGAATAGACTGAATAGACTGAATGGACATGTTACTTATCTCCCGATCTCTAAGGCTTTTAGCGCCATGCGTTTCACCGCTTCAACCGAAGCCAGGTTGGCTTCATAAGAGCGTGTGGCTGAGAGCATATTGGTCATTTCGACCACGATATCCACATTGGGGTAATCGACATAACCATCTTCACCTGCATCCGGATTGGTG
>JBBRWF010000141.1:0-9320 GCA_038249405.1 Anaerolineales bacterium | reverse complement strand
GCGACCGCCTGGGCGATCAGCCGAAGGTTGGCAAAGGTGAAGGTGTCGGCGATAACCGCGCGCCAACCGTCCGTGCCAAATTTAATTTTAGAAGCCATGGTTTTCTCCCAAGTTGTATGATGACTTTGAAATTATACCCAGAACAAACATAATATGGTACCGCAAGCTTTGAATATCTGAGTGGAAAACGCAAGATTGCCCATGCCCAACATCATTTCTGAACAAAAAACTCTCATCCGCAAAGAATGCCGCAAAGATAGGCAGGCACTTGAATCAGATTTCCGCAAACAGGCCAGCCAGGCGATTTGCGTTCAGATTGAGAACTGGCCCGTTTTTCAACAGACGCAGGTGATCTTAACGTACATGCCAGTAAAATCAGAAGTGGATCTGCGGTCTTTGATTGAGAAACGCCCTGGAAAATCCTGGGTGCTTCCGCGCATCCTGCCTGAAGAAAACCACCGTATGCTCTTTCACGCGTATGACCCGCAGCAGTTGATCATACACCCCTTTGGCATGGCTGAGCCGGCTTCGAGTTCGCCGCTGGTTGCGCCTGGGAAGATTCAGCTGGCGCTCGTGCCGGGACTGGCTTTTGACCGCAACGGTTGGCGGCTGGGGTATGGTGGTGGTTATTTTGACCGGTTTCTAAAAGAGTTCACCGGAGTAAGCCTGGGGGTTACGTTTGAAGAATTGCTGCTCGAACACATTCCGCATGATGCGCATGACATGCCCATGCAATGGCTGGTCAGTGAAATGAAACTTTATCGGGCTAGTTCGTAGACCATTTCGCCCAACCTGCTCACGGCGCGTTCGATGGGATAGGTCCAGGCAGCGGCGTTCAAACGGATAAAATTGGAAAACTGGTTGGTGGGGGAAAATAGGTAGCCAGGTGTGATGGTGATATTACTTTTCAATGCCAGCGCATAAAGCTCAAGAGAATCTACACTTTCGGGAAGCTGCACCCAGAGTACAAACCCGCCAGAGGGGCGCGTGACGCGCGTGCCAGGCGGAAAGGAGTGGGTGACAGCCTGCGATAGCTGGGCTACGTTGCTGGCATATTCGCGCCGGATGCGGCGAAGCTGGTGATCGTAGCCGCCGCTTTCCAGGAACTGGGCGATAGCCATCTGCGGCAAGGTGGCGGTAGCAGCGCTGGTGGTGAATTTGAGCCATTCGATACTGCTCTTAAACCGGCCAGGCACCACCCAGCCCACGCGCAGGGAGGGACTGATGTCCTTGGAAAACGAGGAGCATAACATCACCTGGCCCCTGGTATCAAACGCCTTAGTGACCGAGGGGCGCCGCTCGGTAAAATAAATTTCACCGGATACATCGTTATCGATCAGGGGGATTTCATGGCGCGCCAGCAGTTCAACCAATTCCTTCTTTTTTTCGTCCGGAACACAGCTGCCCAAGGGGTTGTTAAAGTTTGAAATTGTCAGCACAGCCTTGATGGGGTTGTGCTCAATGGCAAACTGCAGCGCATCCAGGCTGATGCCATCGCGCGGGTTGGTGGGAATTCCGAGTGCGCGCAAGCCGTGCACTTCCAAGAGCTGAAGCGTTCCAAAGTACATGGGCGACTCAATGGCAACAATATCTCCAGGATTACAAACTGCATGCAGGCACAGGCCAATTCCATCCACACCCCCGGATGTGATAACAATATCATTCGGTGAAAGTTGGCAGCCGCTCAAGACTGCCCGTTTGGCAATCTGAACGCGCAGCGATTCAAGACCGGGGGGCAATTCGTAGTTGTGTGTACTCTTGCTGGCGGTGCGCGCCAGGCTGGCCAGGATGCGGTTGATTCGCTCGGTGGGCAACAGTTCGAGATTTGGCATGGCAGCGCCAAGCTGCACCAGCTCGGAATTGGTGGAATCGCGCATGACCATCATCATCAGATCATGCAAATTGACGTGATTGGGGTCCAGCCCAGGGGATGAAATTTCCGGCTCAAGCAATTCATCGGTGCTGATGGCGCGTACATAATAACCAAATTGCGGACGGGCCTCGATAAGGCCACGATTCTCCAACTGCATATAAGCCTGCAGCACCGAACTAACACTGGCGCCATGCTGTTTGCTCATCTGCCGCACAGATGGGATGCGCTCGCCGGTGCGAAACGTGCCCTGCTTGATCAGCTTAATGACATCGTTGGCGATCTGTTCATAGAGAAAGTTTTCATTAGTTGGGGAAGTTTTAGAATTAATCATGGCATCTTCTGAAAATAGCAGGGATACAGTTGGGCGTGTTTCGGACCAGTACAGTTTATCATATCGGCAACTGTTATGGTTACAATAAGTGAATATTGCATCTGTATCTATTCCTGATTCCGAAGATAATAAAGACATTGAAAAGAACGTTTTGCACAAGGAGAAACCAATGAACCTGACCTTCAAACACCCTGCCAATACAACTCTTGAACTGCACCGCCAGAGTTTCCACCGTGCATTAAATATTGAACCAGGCACAACCGTTGTTTGCGAAAAAGGCTTGCTGTGGCTGACCCAGGCCGAAGATACCAAAGATTATATGCTCGAGGCTGGCGATAAGCTGGTACTCAATCACAGCGGTGTACTGATTGAAGCTCTATCAGAGGCTGGACTGAGCATCGTTTACCCCAATTAATTTGCTATATTCCTCCTTAATAAAGACAGCGCATCCATCCAACTGGTGCGCTGTCTTTGATTTTATCGCTTCCCTATCTGCGCATGCTTTCTTCAAAAGCGCCAACGTCGTTGTAATAACGCCTGACCTGTTCGATTTGCACGTCAGGATTGGTGTATACCTCAGCGCGCGGGTTGTCGATCAGGTCTATCATAGCTGCGACAACCTCTTCAGGGGTTTGTGCACCTGGGATGGGGCCAGCTCCTTCCGGAGCATGCAATGAATTGGCTGCGAAAGAGGTTGAAACTGCACCCGGTAAAACCAGGGAAACATGAACATTGGGATATTCGGCGCACAAATCCATGCGCAGGTTGGCGGTCAGGGCATTGAGCGCGCTCTTGGAAGCGTTATATGCCGAGCGGAATGTGGCGAAGGGAATGCGCGAGAGCATGGATGATACGTTAATCAGGTGACCCTGTCCGCGCTCCATGAAATGAGGCACAATCGCCTGCATGCCGTACAACGCAGATTTGACATTGACCGCGATCATTTCGTCCAAATCGGCATCCGTCAGGTCGAGCACGTTGCGGGTGATGCCTCGCCCGGCATTATTAATCCAAACATCCACATGATCAAAGGTGCGCAGTGCTTCATCACGCAGGCGATTCACATCCTGACGGCGGGTGACATCCGTGGTGAAAGCAAACGTGTCGCGCCCCAACTGGCGCGCAAATTGACCCAATTCTTTCGCACTGCGGGCCGCCAGCAACAAATGATCGCCGCGCGCGGCAAGCTGGCGGGCCAAAACAGCCCCAATCCCCTGGCTAGCACCGGTAATTACGATTACTTTGCTCATCATATCTCCTTGCACCGGTTCAGCGGTGACTGTATAGTGCGGTTTTTTGCGGCAATAAAATTTCGTCCAAATTGACGCCCTGATTCCCTGAAAATTTCTAATATTCATCTTCAGTTTTTAATGGTGTTGCCAGTTTTTGACCTGCGGCTTTATCCACCAACCAGATTGGATGCCCACTGGCGGGATGGATGAGTTGAGCCGGATATTGCAGAGGTTGGGGCGCGCCTTCCAATACTTTTTGCAAGGCAGCGGCTTTATCCGCACCACTGACGAGGAAGACCACCTGGTCAGCCTGGTTAATAAGCGGAGCGGTCAGTGTGATGCGGTGCATATCGAGTTCAGCCACATAAACCTCGGAGACCCAGCGCTCTTTTTCTGCCAGAACCGGCGTGCGCGGGAAGAGCGATGCTGTATGGGCGTTATCCCCCAGGCCGAGAAAGACCAGGTCAAGAATTGGCGGTGCATCGCCAAAAAAAGCCCGCAGATCTAATTCATATTGGGATGCGGCATCGGCCGGAGACAGGTCACCGCGCATGGTGTGAATATTTTCAGCAGGCAATGGAACGTGGCTAAACAAGGTTTCGCGCGCCATGCGGAAGTTGCTGCGCGAGTCGTCCGCCGGAACGCAGCGCTCGTCACCCCAAAAAATGTGAATGGCCTGCCAGTTGATTTTAGTTTGTTCCGCCAAAATCTCATGCAACCGGCGCGGGGTGTTCCCGCCAGAAAGTGCCACACTAAAACGCCCGCGCATAGCGATGGCCTGAACCGCTGAATCCACAAAAATCTCCGCGGCAGCCTGACTGATCCCTTCCAAATCACTGAAGACGCGGATCATGTTATTTTTCCTTTGGAGACAACTCAATATCAACAGGTTGGAGCCAACTGCGTCCGTCCTGGGCGATGAGCATTTCTGCACTTTCAGGTCCCCAACTCCCACTCGGGTAGAAAGTTGAAGCAGAAAGCGGAGTCTGGCTCCAGCTTTCAAGTACCGGGTCAACCACTTTCCAGGCATTTTCCACCTGGTCGGCACGCATGAAGAGGGTGGCGTCGCCGCGCATAGCGTCCAGAAGCAGGGTTTCGTAGGCTTCGGGCGGCGTGATCTGGAAGGCCTCTGAATAGCGGAAGTGCATTTCTTGCGAGCTAAGCCGCATTGTCACACCAGGCAGTTTGGCCTGAAAACGCAGAACAATGCCTTCATCAGGATGAATATCTATCTCAAGGCGATTGGGCTGCCAATCAAAACTGGTGGAGGGCGGGAAAGATAGGTGCGGCACCGGTCGGAATTGTATAATGGCCTGAGAGATCTTCTTCGGCAGGCGTTTGCCGGTGCGCAGGTAAAAGGGGACACCCTGCCAGCGCCAGTTATCAACGAAAAGTTTGAAAGCGGCAAATGTTTCAGTAGCGGAATCTGGCCTAACATCCGGTTCGCTGCGGTAACCTGGGAGATGTTCGCCTTCAAGCCAACCGGAAGCGTACTGACCACGCACCGCGTAATGGGTCAAACCATCCACTGGAATAGGACGGATGGCGCGCAGAACATCCACTTTACGGGCGCGGATTTCATCGGCATTGAAGGCAATGGGCGGCTCCATGGCAATTAGCGAGAGGATTTGCAGCAAGTGATTTTGAAGCATATCGCGCAGCGCACCAGACTGTTCGTAGTAACCGCCGCGATGCTCCACCCCAACCTGCTCAGCCACCGTGACCTGGATATGATCGATGTAGCGGCGGTTCCACACAGGCTCAAAGAGGGCGTTGGCAAATCGGAAGGCCAGGATGTTCTGGACAGTTTCTTTTCCGAGGTAGTGATCGATGCGGTAAATCTGGCACTCGTCGAGGGTTTTTAGAAGTGATTTGTTGAGGGCGCAGGCTGAGTCGTAATCGCGTCCAAAAGGTTTTTCCACCACAAGCCGGGTACGTAAACGATCATCGGTGAGATGGGCGATACCCAGGTTGTCAACGATGGTTTCAACAATGTCTGGTGGGGTGGAGAGATAAAAGATGCGGATGGCAGGCTCATCCCAGGCTTTTTCCTGTTCGTCGAGAGCCTTTGCCATTTTTTTGTAGGTGGAAGGATCATTGTAGGCACCGGGCACACATAAAAACAAGTGGGGGGTGAAGGCATCCCACTGAGCAGGATCAGCTTTGCCACGCCTGGAAAACTGGTCGATGCCATCGCGCATGTGAGTGCTCCACTCGTCAAGCGATATGGTTTTGCGGTTCATGCCAAAGATGGCAAATTTTTCGGGGAGCTGGTTGTCTAAGTGAAGGTTAAACAGCGCGGGGACAAGTTTGCGCCAGGCGAGGTCGCCGGTGGCGCCAAAGATGACCACAGAAACCGGGGGAAGCTTTGGTTCGTTTGGCATGAGATTTTCCTGAATGATCAGGTTTGTAAACCCTTCTCACCGCAAAAAATAGAATCGCTGGAAAAGGGTTCGCAAACGGTGAAATTATTTTTCGTGATGCCCGCCAAACTCATAGCGCATGGCTGAGAGCAACTTATCTGCAAATTCGTTTTCTCCGCGCGAACTGAAGCGGGAGAACAGGGCAGCACTGATGACTGGCACCGGGACGGATTCATCCACCGCAGCCTGCACTGTCCAGCGCCCTTCGCCGGAATCGGATACCCGGCCTCCAAAATTTGCCAGCTGCGGGTCTTTTGCCAGGGCAGTCGCAGTCAGGTCGAGCAGCCACGAGCCAATGACACTGCCGCGCCGCCAGACTTCAGTAACTTCTTTGAGATCAAAATCGTACTGATAATGTTCCGGATGACGCAGAGGCGTTGTTTCGGCATCTTTTGTACGGTCCTGTTGGCCTTGATTGGCATGATGCAGGATGTTTAAGCCTTCCGCCAGAGAGGCCATCATGCCGTACTCGATACCGTTATGCACCATTTTGACGAAATGCCCCGCGCCGTGCGGGCCGCAATACAGGTAGCCCCGCTCAGCAGTTGTAATATCCCCGTCACGGCCTGGGGAGCGCGGCTGAGACTGAACACCAGGAGCCAGCGCAGCAAAAATGGGTTCAAGCTGCTTTACGATTTCAGTATCCCCACCAATCATCTGGCTGTAGCCGCGTTCAAGTCCCCACACGCCGCCGCTAACACCCACATCCACATAATGGATGCCGGATTTTTCCAGTTCACCAGCCCGGCGGATGTCATCATGATAATAGGAGTTGCCGCCATCAATTATGATGTCTCCGGGTTGCAAAAGCGGAATGAGGTCAACCAGAAGCGAATCCACGACGGCGGCGGGCAGCATCAGCCAGATGGCGCGCGGAGCATCCAGTTTTGAAACAAAATCGGCCAGAGAAATGGCGCCTGTCGCACCTTGCTTTTCCAAATCGGTCACAGCCTGGGTATTGCGGTCGTATATCACGCAGGACTGCCCGGAACGCAAAAGACGCACGGTCATATTCGCACCCATGCGTCCTAATCCAATCATGCCAAGTTTCATAGCGTTGCCTCCATGTTCAATTCAAGGGGTGGCAGAAGTCGCCCCAATTGGTGTCTATTTATTGGGTCAGATTGACCGGAATTTCAGCAATTTTAATAATCCTACCATTAATGTCAAAAATCAACGAAGCACAACTTCTCAATTTTCAGGTTTTTTGGTGTAAAGTTACTACCAAGCCAATCAATTAAACAACGGTGCCGCGCCCCAAATGCACGCCCAAACCGCCGTTGATGGTCGAGAAAGATGTATCCATTTTAAGACCAGTTTGGCCAAGCAGCATCAGGTCGCTGGATAAAATCGCCACATTCCAACCGGATGCATGGGCGCGCATGACATTGCCAAACTGCGCGTACAGGTTGCGCAAATCCTTGCCTTCACTGACGCGCACGCCGTATGGCGGATTGGTTACAACCCACCCCACCTGTTCAGGTAAATTGATGGCGGAAACGGCCTGACAATCAAAATGGATAAAGGCTTCCACGCCGGCGCGCGCAGCATTTTCGCGCGCCATTTTGACCGCACCGGCATCCCGATCGGAAGCGAAAATTGACATTTGCGTACCGGGAAGCGGCTGGACTTCGTTTAACATTGCTTTCCATGTGGTTTCATCATAACCCGGCCAATCCATAAAGGCGAAGCGGCGCTTGAGGCCGGGCGGGATGCCCAACGCAAGCATGGCTGCCTCAATGGGAATGGTGCCCGATCCGCAAAATGGATCGACGAGCGGGGATTTTCCATCCCAACCGGAAGCCAGCAGCATGGCGGCGGCCAGGGTTTCGCGCAATGGCGCCTTCGCCACCGCCTGGCGGTAACCGCGCCTGTGCAGCAGTTCACCGGATGTATCCATGCTGACTGTCACCCTGTCATTATCCACACGCGCCACAATCAACTGCGCTGCAGCGGGCGCTTCCTCACCGCCCGGTTTGCGCAGAGGCGACTCTTTACCCAGGCGGTCATAGATGGCTCCAGCCAGTCTCTCGGCAACCGCATCCGTGTGGATTAGCTTTGACTTATGGCAGGTTACACGAATTGCAACCGGCTGTCCGGGCCTGATAAATCGCTCCCAGGGCAGCCTACCGGCTTTTTCGCGCAGTTCAGCAAAGGTGGTGGCATAAAAAAACTGTCCGACCCGTGCAAGAATGCGGCTGGCGATACGTAAATGCAAGTTGGCGCGGTAAAGCGCAGGCAATTCGGCTTTGAAAATCAGCCCGCCTGGCTCAACCTGTGGAGATAATTCAAGCAGGCGCATTTCCTGAGCGCAAAGCTGTTCAAGACCGGGCGTGGCGACAACGAAAAAAGTATCCATATAAGGGTATTATAAGCGAAGCACCCCTTGGGTAGTTGAAAGCACAGGTATAATCATGCGAAAGGTGAAATATGGATAAGATTTATCTGGACTATGCCGCCACGACTCCCCTCGATAAGCGTGTACTGGATGTAATGCTGCCTTATTTTAGCGATGCCTTTGGCAATCCATCCTCCGTACACCGCTATGGACAGCAAGCCGAGGCAGCGATTGATACTGCCCGAGAAACAGTAGCCACAGTTTTAAACTGCCAGCCGCGCGAGGTGGTGTTCACATCCTGTGGTTCTGAATCGGACAACCTGGCCTTGCGCGGCGCGGCAATGGCTATGCGCCACAAGAATGGGGCAAAGTGGATTATTACATCCAAAACAGAGCACCATGCGGTCAGTAAGACCGCCGAACAACTTGAAAAGTATTACGATTTTCAGGTGGAGTGGATGGATGTGGATGAACACGGGACGGTTACGCCTGAAGCAGTGGAGAAAGCCATCTGCAGCGAAACCGCGATTGTCTCGGTAATGACCGCTAACAATGAAATTGGGACGCTCAACCCCATCAAAGAAATCGCCAGGGTTTGCCATAAACACGGCGTGCTTTTCCACACGGATGCTGTGCAGGCAGCGGCGTATTTGCCGCTGGATGTGCATGAACTGGATGTTGACCTGCTCTCTTTAGGCGGGCATAAATTTTATGGGCCGAAAGGTGTGGGTGCGCTTTATGTGCGCCAAGGCACAAATCTAATCCCGGGCCAGACTGGCGGCGGGCAGGAATTCGGTCTGAGAGCAGGCACCCAAAATGTACCTTATATCGTAGGGTTTGCCGAGGCGCTGCGGCTGGCGGCTGAAGAACGTGAAATGCGCACTTTAAAGGTGCGCCCGCTGCGCGACCGACTGATCGGGAGCATTTTGGAAGAAATCCCAGATACACAGTTAAGCGGACACCCAACCGAGCGCCTGCCGCAGCACGCCAGTTTCGTGTTTAAGGATGTGGACGGCAACCTGCTGCTGACCCTGCTGGATAACGCCGGCTTTGCGTGTTCATCCGGATCGGCCTGCAAGACGGGCAACCCTGAACCGAGTGAAGTGATTACTGAGCTGGGTTT
>JBBRWF010000140.1:0-9346 GCA_038249405.1 Anaerolineales bacterium | reverse complement strand
GGGGCGCTGGTAACGATCAACGGCACACCGCTTTCAGGCTGGTATGTACATGCCGGACGCAATAATTATGACACTAACCCGAATTATATGTGGCTGGAAAAAGGCGGGGTAAAAAAGCTCCCCTGGGTCAATCCTTTGCTGAGCGAAGCAACATCAATGCCGCCGGTTGTGCTTTCCAGTGTGCGCGGCACAGCTGGCCCGGATTTTACAAACGTAAATTTCCTGGTCACATTTTCCAAGCCGGTGATTGGGGTGGATGGCGCTGATTTTAGCCTGACGGTCAGCGGGCTGACGGGGGCAGCTGTGACAGGTGTGAGCGGTTCGGGAGCAGCCTATACTGTTACGGTGAATACTGGCAGCGGCAGCGGCATCCTGCGCCTGGATGTAATCGATAACGACAGTATTATTGACCTGGATGGCAATCCATTGGGCGGGGCGGGTTCAGGCAATGCCAATTTCAGTACTGGCGAGTTTTATTCCATCAACCGTTCGCCGGGGTATTTCCTTCTTTCCGGCACGACCGCTGTGAGTGATGTTATCTTAAGCTACACCGACAGCACGCCCAAAACGGTCACATCCATTAGCGGCGGTCTGTATGCCATCTTGATACCTTCCGGCTGGGCTGGCAGCGTGACCCCTGCCCGTTTTGGCTATGTTTTTTCGCCCTCCACCCGCAATTATGCCCCTGTATCCAACCTTACGGGGCAGGATTTTGCACCCACACTGTACGGCATCCCTACTTTTGGCGATGTGCCGCTGAGTTATTGGTCCTGGCTTTCTATTGAGGTGCTGGTCAAGAATGGGGTCACAAGCGGATGCAGCCTGAGTCCCAGGCTTTATTGCCCAACCACACTGGTGACGCGTGACCAGATGGCGGTCTTTTTGGTAAGAGCAAAACACGGGCCATTGTTCACGCCGCCAGCTCCAAGCGGGGTGTTTGCAGATGTGCCTGTTGATTATTGGGCGGCCTCCTGGATTGAGCAATTGGCCGCAGACGGCATCACCAGCGGCTGCAGCACCACGCCGAAGCTTTTCTGCCCGCATGAAGTTGTTTCACGCGACCAGATGGCGGTGTTTTTGGTGCGTTCCAAATATGGGGCGGGAGTAGTGCCCCCGGCGGCGACCGGCGTATTTACGGATGTCTCCAAAACCTTCTGGGCGGCAGGCTACATCGAGAAGCTGGCAGCGGACGGCATCACCAGCGGCTGTAACCTCTCTCCCATGCAATACTGCCCGGGAACGGCGACTACACGTGACCAGATGGCTGTGTTCCTGGTGCGCGGCTTTAATTTAAAGTAAGGCGCCAAACCGATAAATAAGCTGCCTGTAATTTTGGGGCAGTGTAATTTGCAAAAAAGCATGAATAGTTCCATGCAATATTTGAAAGGAGCGAAACATGAGATGTCTGATCGTGGAAGATGAATTTACCAGCCGGATGCAGCTCAAATACTTTTTGGATGCGCATGCAAGCTGTGATATTGTGGTTAATGGCGCGGAAGCAACTTCGGCTTTCAAGATGGCGATTGAAGCAAAGAAGCCTTATACCCTGATCTGCCTGGATATCAAACTACCAGAAAAAGATGGGCATCAGGTATTGGAAGAGATTCGGAAGATCGAATGGGAAATGGGCAGGGCGGTCAAGCCCGCAATCATTAAAGGGCGGGGTGATGAACGTCTTTGCCACTGACCTGGCTGTGGCTGCCAAAACCCTGGAAATGCACCCCAAGTCTGGCAGCCTGGAGCATGCGGTTGAACTGCTGGATGGGATTCGCCGGGAGGTTAAGCGGGTGACGGAGTATAAATTTGGATAGTGCAGTGGAGTGATGGTTTTTTTATTTACTGTAAGGTTGGATGGTTTTAATTTCTTTTAGAACGTTGGTATTTACTCACGGCGAGGTTTACCGCCACCTAGTAACCAAATCCGCCAGGACCATGCGAAGTGAAAAATCCGCCAGGAATGCTCCGCGAGATGATTTTCACTGTTTTGAAGTGCCTGGAAGTAAATACAAATTAAAAGTTTTTTATTCCTTGAACAAGTCGGCATGTGAGCCGGTGCGGGCCAGCTCCAATTCATCTTCGCCAACCAGCCGTTAAATTAGAAGCCAATCGGGGGAAATATGGCAGTCACGGAAACCCTTATAATTTCCTTTCAGTGAGTGGTCGCGGTTACGATCTTCCAACGGTTCACCACCCGCCAGGAGCAGAATGATCTCGCGCAGCCTGGCATGTCATAACCGTGCTTTTTCAAACGCCCACGTCTTTATCGAACCGCCCCCCCCAAAAAAAATCAAGCGGCGCATGGTTATATTTCCAGGTGCGCCAGGACTTGTTCGACGGTTTCAAAAGTCTTCACACCGCGCCGGTGTTCCAGGTCATCCATCGCCTGTTCCGTCTCCAAATTAGGAATATGGGGGTGATAGGGTAGGCCCTTTTCGGCGCTAATCTGGCTAAAATACATGGTAATCGCCTGAGTGATGGTAATCCCCAGGCGTTTCAAGACTTCCTGTGCATCGTGTTTTATTTGCGGGTCGAGCCGCACGGTTAGCGTGGTTGTTTTTGGCATGGCAGTTTCCTTTTGGCGTGTAATGCCATTGTAACACAATACGGATGAGAAAAAAAAGGGGGACATTGTCCCCCCTGCGCAAATGCTATTTCACTGGATAATTCATTGATGAACTTTCGTTAACCTTATGCTCAGTCCAGTCTAAGAGTCTATAAAAACCGACGCGCGGTTGGTTTTAGGCAGGAAGGCGTAAATTCTGTTGTTTTCCTTGTCCAGCGCCAGGGTGTGGGCTTCCTTCTCGGTCTGGACGGTTTCAACGCGCTGCATGGTGGTTGTGTCGAAGACATCGATCACGCCGGGGTCGCCGATTGCGGCATAAAGATGGTTGAGCCGCGGGTGGAAGAAAATCACATCTGGGCTGCCGCTTAGCTCACTCTCGGTTTCGATTTTGCCATCCGGCAGACTGATTGTCAGCAAGCGCCCGTTATCACAGGCGCAGAACAGGCGGTGGTTGGCAATGTCCAGCTCCAGTCCGTGCGGTGCTGCTATGGGAATGGAAAACACGTGCGCAACTTCAGCGGGGTTTTTGGCCGAGATGACCAGGATCTGGGCCGGGTCGGCTACCGTCACGTAGAACGAGTCGCTTTTTCGATCGAACACAGCCCAGCGCGGACGCCCCAGAAGGGGAATAGTGTGGAGTACCTGTCCCTGGGCGGCATCCAGCATGGAGATGCTGTAGGAATCGCTAATGTAAGGATCGCCAGCATTGGCCACCAGCAGCAGGTTGTGCCCGGTGTCGAAAGCCAGCCCATGCGGGTGCAGTCCTACAGTCACCTTGACCATCGCGCTCTCGGCGCCCGCGCGGAAAATTCCGACTGTGTTTTCGCCCCGATTTGAGCAGAAAACCCTGTTTTTTGAAATCAGGACCCCGGTAACGCTGAACAGGTTGGGGATTGAATGGCTGTAACGCTCGCTGGCTGTATTAATTACATCCAGACGGTCATTGCAGGTATGAGCCATGTACAGCCGGCTGCTGACCGGGTGGACATCGGCATGACCAAAGCCGCCGGTCTGGAAGTGCCTGGGCAGGTCAATATAGGTGGAAAATTTAAGCATGGATTTTGCTCCTGGGGCGGTTTTGCTGAACTATCATTCGTAGCAGGCCGGGTGACGCTTTAACATCCTATCTGGTCTGGCTGGTGCTTTAGAACATGCCGGCCAGGTATTGCTGGGTGCGTTCCACCTGGGGATTGGTGAAGACATCATGAGCAGGCCCGGCTTCGACCACCTCGCCCATGTACATAAAGATCACATGGTCGGCCAGGCGTTTGGCCTGGCGCAGCGTATGGGTGACGATGACCGTGGTATAGTTTTTCTTGAGTTCCAGCAGCTTGTGCTCAATATGCTGGGATGAGATTGGGTCGAGGGCGGAGGTGGGTTCGTCGCCCAGGATGATCTCTGGTTCAACTGCCAGACCGCGCGCCAGGCACAGGCGCTGCTGCTGACCAATCGAGAGGCTGGTAGCGGGATCGTGCATGCGTTTTTTGACTTCTTCCCACAGCCCGGCCAATTCCAGGTAATGGCGCGCAGCTTCCTTATACTCCAGTTTGTTCTTTTTCATCTGGTGGATGTGCATGCCGTACGTGACATTCTCGTAAATTGACATGGGCAGCGGGGTGGGGCGCTGCGCCAGCAGGCCCACGCGCTTGCGGACTTCGGTCACATCCACATCGGGGGCATAGATATCCTGACCATCCACCAACACCTGGCCCTGGATGGTGGTACCGTCGCTTAGCTCAAGAAAGCGGTTGAGGCATTTGAGCAGGGTGGTTTTGCCGCAGCCGGAGGGTCCCATGATGACGGTGATCTCTTCGCGCGGGATCTCAATGTTGACATCCTTAAGCGCCTGCTGTTTGCCGTAGAATACGTTTAGATTTTTGACTTCAATATGTGCATTCATATCTTGCTCTTTATTTAATGGTGTATTTGTTCAGGCGCGCTGAAATCCAACGCGAGCCCAGGCTGACCAGCAGTACGATAATGGTCAGGATGAGAGCCGATGCGTAGCCGCGTTGGCGTACCTCGGGGAAGGGCGTGCCGAGTTGGAAGAAGACCGCCAGCGGCAGCGAGGCTGTGGGGCGCAGCAGCGAGGTAGGCAACCGGTCGGTATAACCTGCAGTGAACAGCACGGAAGCGGCGTCACCGATACCGCGCCCGAAGGCCAGCAGGACCGCGGTGACAATGCCGGGCAGCATCTGGCGCGTGACGACTTGCAGGGCCACTTCCAGGCGGGTGGAACCGAGCGCCAGCGCGGCGTGTTCCAGGTCGCGCGGCATACGCCGGATGACCTCATCCATGGCACGCGTCATGATCGGCAGTTCCACCAGCGACAGCACGATAATGCCTGCCAGCAGAGAAGCGCGCATGCCGAGAGCCAGCATGAGTGTAAAACCAAACGCGCCGTACACGATGGAAGGGATGCCCCAGAGCACATCCAGTGAAAGGCGCACGTAATGCCCCCAGCTGGAGTCTTCAAGGTAGGTTTGCAAATAGAGCACAATCGGAATGCTGAAGACCAGCGCCAGCAGCGTGCCGCCGCTGGCCAGGTAGAGCGAGCCGAGCATGGCGTTCAGCACGCCGCCGCCTTTGCCCATGTAAAAGCCGCCTTTGGGTGACTGCGAGACCATTTCCCAGGTCAGGGCAGGCAGCCCGCGCACGATGATGGTCCACAGGATCAGCCCCAGGCAGCCTGCCACGATAACCAGCGAAAAAATCATCAGGCTGCGTACCAGGCCCTCAACGATATGGCGTCGTTTCCAGGGATTTTTAATCATTTGATGAACCTTTTCAGGACAATGGTCGAGAGGATATTAAAGATCAGGATCACCACCAGTAGAACGAGCGCCGCACCTAGCAGGGCGGCATCGTAGAGCGGAACGGACATCATATCGCCGTAGTTGTTGGCGATCAGCGCGGGCAGCGGGTAAGCCGCATCGAAGATAGAGCCGGGTACTTTGGCTACGTTGCCAACCACCATTAGAACGGCGATGGTCTCGCCAAAGGCGCGCGAGGCGCCCAGCACGATGCCAGCGATGATGCCGGGCAGCACCTGTGGGATGACGATGCGGCGGATGGTTTCCCACCTGGTGGCGCCTATTGCCAGCGAAGCATGCCGCAGTTCGTTGGGCACTGTGGCGAAGATTTCGTAGATGACGGAAATGACCAGCGGGGCGATCATGACTGCCAACACCATGCCGCCCGCCAGGATACTGAACCCGGTGGGCTGGTTGGATGCCAGGAAGGGAACTGCGCCGAGCCAGCCTTTGGAGAAGGGCACGAGCACTTCTTCAATGAAGGGCACGATCGCTAACAGGCCCCACAGGCCGTAGACCACCGGCGGGATGGCGGCCAACAGGTCGAGTACGGGTTTGGCGAGCGAACGGGTAATGGCGTGCGCGTATTCTGAAAGGTAGATGGATACCAGTAAACAGGGCGGTACTGCCAGGGCCACGCCCACCAGCGTGACCCAGAAGGTGCCCACGATGAAAGGCCAGAAGCCAAACAGGCCTTCGCTGGGCTTCCAGATCGTGCCAAACAACAGGTCGGTCAGCGGGTAGGCGCGCAAAATGGGCCAGGCGCGCATAAACAACGCCACCGTGACGATCCCGATCAGCAGCAGCGGCAGCAGGGTGATGACAAAGAACGTCCGGCGCGCATAGCGGTCAGTCCGGTTGCGGATAGCGGCAGAAGGCCGGGGGTTCCGGCCTTCTGGTTGGGATTGTATGGGGATATTTTGACTGGTCATTTAAGTTTGTCGAGTGATTCGGCCTGCTGGTCAGCGCTCAGCGGCACGTAACCGGCCTGTCCCAGGAAACTCTGGCCATCGGTGATGATCCACTGGATGAAGGCCAGGGTAAGACCGGTGGGTTTGCCCTTGGTCGCCAGGTTCTCGAAGCGCGCCGGGGGCGAGGGGTACTTGCCGGTCGAGACAGCGTCGATGGCTTCTTTGAGGGTTTTGTAATACTCTTCGGCATCTGCCTGGCCGTTCTTGTTCACGTCCACCGGCGGGACGATCGCGCCGGGGAGCACTCTGCCAGCCTTCATATCGTAGACACTGTTTAAGTTGCTGAAGCCGATGCCAAGCGGGTCTTTAAGCACGGTTTCGACCAGGGCCGGTTCGCCGTTGACGCCGATGCCCTTGATGTCATCCTGCACCTTGCCGCCGCTGAACCTGGCCCACATTTCTCCTGCGCCAGCCGAGTCGGAACGGGTATAGACGTGAATTTCATCCTTGATTTCGGGCTTGCCAACTACTTCGCCCCAGGTCTTGATCTCGCCGGTGACGAAGATTTTCTTGAAAGTATCTGCGCTGATGCCTTTGGCAATTATATCAGCCGCGACAGGATTTTTGTCACTGATGACGGGGAAAACGGCATCCTTGGTAACGGAAACCCAGAAGATGCCCTGTGATTCTTCTTCGGGTTTGATGCTGCGCGAGATCATGCCAATATCGACTGCGCCAGCGATAGTGTCGGTCATGCCTTTGCCAGCGCCGCCGCCTTGCACGTCAAACTGCACGTCCGGGTGGAGTTTGGTGAATTCCTCGGCCCAAACGGTCATCATGGGGTAGAGCGCAAATGCGCCGGAGATGCTGATGGTGCCGGATAGTTTTTCCGCCTCTGAGGCAGCGGCAGGGGCTTGAATGGCAGCGGCACTGCCGCAAGCTGAGAGAAGTAAGGTAGCGATGGTCAAAAGGGCTGTAAGGACAAGCATATTCTTGCGTAACATTGTTTGAAGTTCTCCTAAATTTTTTAATACCTGTTTTATTGGATACAGGTTGTCTTATTCCTACTAACTCAATAGGATATATAGTGATAGTATATTCAGTAAGTTTGAATCTGTCAATATTCAGTCACTGAATATTGGAATATTGGTGACAAAATGAGGGGGTTATAGGCTGTATAATATCCATTCCAGGAATTCTGCAAGACAGCGCAACTCATTAATAATGGATGGATTGACCCTGATTAGAATTAATCCCTTTGATTTTCGGGCGGCCGTTTTTGGGCATGGTGATGCGATTTTGAAGGGAGCGGCAGAAAAATTTGGACGCAAGTGGGGGTAAAGGTTTATATTTAGCCTGTAGTAATAAAAAAATCCCCGAGACTTCTGTCTCGGGGATTTTTGGGGCGCTCGGTTGAATTAGCGAACGACGACTACATTGCTGGCCTGCGGACCCTTGGGGCCGGCATCCACATTGAATTCGACCTTCTGGCCTTCTTCAAGATTCTTGAAACCATCACCTTGAATAGCGGAGAAGTGAACGAAAACATCGGGACCGCCTTCGCGGGTGATGAAACCAAAGCCTTTGGTTCCATTGAACCATTTTACCGTGCCGGAAATACGTTCTGACATTATTTGCCTCCTTATGGCAAAAAAAGAAATTTGGAGGATCCAGTCATGCGCCATAAGAGCTAAAAAAATGACCCATGGATTTTACCCCTTGAGCCGTTTTGTTTGCATTTCAAAAACGAACTTACTGGTATCCAGTGAATTAATATTGTACCATAGAAAAGGACATCTGAGCGTTATTGGTCTCAGGGATCGTGATGTTACACGCGCAGCGTGTTTGCCAGGCTCTTAAGCTGCTTAAAGTGGGTGCGTTCGTGGCCCGCGAGCCACTGTGCGTAAAAGTGCACGCTCCGTTCGAGTGCGTTTCCTGCATCGGTGACTGTTGCTGTGCGTGACCAGCCTGCGGGCGGCAGCGGTGACAGGACTTTCAACAGTTCGCTGCGCTGTGCGGAAAACGCCTGCAGCGAGGCCTGAAATTCCTGCGCGGGATAGTCCGTCCGTTTGACCCAGTTCCTGGGGTTGACAGCCCGGATGGTTGGGTGGTTCTGGGCGATGATCAACGCGATACAGTCACCCCAAACATCGGCACATGAGCGCAGATGGGCGAGCACCTCAAGCGCGGACCATTCCCCATCAGCGGGAGTGGTTCTCAGTTGGGCGGGTGTCAGCCCGGCGGTGAGCGCGGTGATGCGCTGCGGCCCGGCTGTGAGCAGGATCAGAACCAGTTCAGTACTGAATGATCGATAGGTCACGTGTGATCTCGAAGGTGATTCTCACTGGCTGGATGGGCGCTTCAGGAATTCCAGGGTGCGCTCCCAGGCCAGGCTGGCTGCCGCCTGGTTATAGGCCTGCGGCCGGTCGGGTTCAAAGAACCAGTGTTCGGTGTTACTGTATCGATGGAAAGTGACCGGGCGGCCAGCGAGCTTGAGAGTCTCTTCAAGCTGGTCGACATTGGAAAGCGGTTCATACTGGTCATTTTCGGCAAAGTGGCCGAGATAGTCAGCTTTTGAGGTGCTATAGCTGCCGCCAAAACCGCCGTCAGTTGCATAAAAGAGAACGACAGACCGGATGGTCTCAGGTTAGGCTGCGGCCAGTGTCAGTGCAAAAAAGCCGCCCAGCGAGAAGGCAACAACTGCCAGCTGGCCGCCGGTCTTTTCGCTGAGAAAACTGGCTGCCTCGGCGACATCGCTGCTGGCCTGCTGGTAGTTGGCGTCAATTGCAGCGCCGAGTATTTCCGCACCGGCAATGGTGTCCGCGACCTGGCCGTGATACAGGTCAGGGGCGAAGGCGACGAAACCTGCTTCAGCCAGCCGTGTGCAGACAGCCTTGATGGTGTCGTTCAGCCCCCACCAGGCATGCAGGACCAATACACCGGGTCCCTGGCCCGTGAGCGGGACAGCGAGAAAGCCTTGCGGTTGAGTGTATGTCATCTTAACTCCTGATGCTGGTTGTTAATTCACGGTTCGGCTCGTAATTAAGCACAACAATCCC